>CACYIR010000135.1 GCA_902774525.1 uncultured Lachnospiraceae bacterium | reverse complement strand
TGTATGATACTCTTAGGCTGGATGACTACCTGAATCTTATCCACATCAGTCGAGAACAGCCATTTTGCTTCCATTACTTCCAACGCTTTATTGACCAGTGTGGCTGAGTCTATGGTGATCTTATTACCCATAGCCCAGTTCGGATGTTTCAGGGCATCTGCAGCAGTTTTTGTTCTTAACTCATCATAGCTTAAGCCTCTGAATGGTCCGCCGGAGCAGGTAAGGAGTATTTTCTCCAAGCCCTTGCTTCCGTCCCATGCCGAGTAATCGCCTGTAGGTCCGTATTTACCCTGCAGGCACTGGAATATAGCCGAATGTTCACTGTCTATAGGGAGAAGATTTACCTTATGCTCTTTTACAGCCTTCATGATGATATGGCCTGCAGTGACCAAAGTCTCTTTATTGGCCAGAGCCACATCGCAGCCTGCTTCAATGGCAGCCAGCGTAGGTCTTATACCGATCATGCCGACTATAGCGGTAACTGTAAGGTCATTGGTACTGTCTCCCGCTATTTCAAGAAGTCCTTCCATTCCTGAAAGGACCTCTGTAGCGTTGTTTTTTAACCGGTTTGCAAGTATACCGGCTTTTTCTTTGTCATATACACAGACTTTTTTGGGACCAACCTCATCTATCTGCTGTTCCAAAAGGTCAATATTGCTATTAGCAGCAAGTGATGTGATCTTAAATCCGCCATGTCTGTGTATGATATCCAAGGTCTGACGGCCTATGGAGCCCGTAGACCCGAGCAGACATAAATTTTTCATGTCTTAACCTCGTAAAATTAGAATCTGTGGCCTCCGCCACCGCCGCCGTGGAATCCTCCACCGCCGCCACCTCTGTGACCGCCGCCGCTTCCTGAGCTTCTCGGACAATATGTCTTGGTAGTACCTGTTATAACATCCGAAGGATTGTTGGCTGCAAAGCTGATGGCTGCGTATTTAAGCATTTCTTCATCGCTGGTCTTGCCAACCTTAGATTTGCTGAGTGCTACAAGATACATTACAACAAATCCGACTACAAAAGCGATAAACAGGTTGCTGGCTACCTTCATGGGCTGAGCTATATGCTGGCCCTGAAGTACCTTACTCATCTGGTCGAGTGCTATAGAAGCACAGGTGTAGTAATCGCCGTCTGCAGCATAATCATATACATTATCGGTTATGGTATCGCATTTTCCTGAAGTAAGGGTGCTTTTTACATCATCACCGTATCTGTAAACATATATGTATTTGGTATGCATATCGATGATGAACATGATACAGTTCTTGCTGTTGCTGTACTCAAGGTACATATCATCGCCGATTTTTTTTGTGGCACTTTCTGTTTTACCGTAAGGATTATTTCCCTTTTGTACGGTTACTACAAAGGTATCCGCAAAATCAGTTAATTCATAAGCTTTATCCAAAAGAGCATTTAATTCGTTCTTTGTAAAAAGCTCTGCATCATCATAAACAAATGCACAGTAACCTGTTGCTGTATTTTCGTCAATATCTGATAAATTTGCCGCTTCACCGCTTACAGGCCTGATGACAGCAACAACAATAAGTAATAATGCTAAAACAGCTAATAATCTTTTAAATCTTTGCACTGTCATCACCTCCTGTCTTGTTAAACTGAGGCAGCTTACGTGTAGTAAGTCTGTTATAACGGCTGACGATCCTTATTACGCACCAGACTGTATAAGCCATGATCGCCATCGCTCCGCCGTAGAACCAGGTATCCGATACCAGACCTACGGTATATTCGGCACCTAAGATCACACCGCATATGATAAGCGGGATCCAGAAGTAGCTCTTTTCCTTCATGCTCTTCTTTAACTGCTGTTCCTGTTTCTTCTTTAATGCTATATTGTTTGAAGGCCCTTCTTTTGAACGTTTTATCTGCTGCAAGCCTTTATCATCGTCTCCTAACTCACGGTCCACTATTTTTGACTCATGGCTTGAGAATATGCCGGCCATGATGAATGATACTACAGCCGAAATAAATAATGCCGTCTTAGGTACGATAGTAAAATTAAGTACAAAGTTAAGTATTACGAACAATATAAGTGAAAGTACTGTAGCGGCAATGACGTACTTCTTTACCGATATGGGCACGTCACCTACTATCTTACCGGTCTGTCCGTTTACTACCGTATATGATACTCTGTCCTCGCCCTTTTTGTCCTTGGACCTGATGCTCATGAACCATACGGGGAGCATGGTCAGAAATCTGTTATGCACATCGGGTAAGAGTTTATTTACGTTATTATCGCCCGAAAGGCCGTATTTGCCGAATCCCGGGATGTTCTTATATTTTTTGAATGCATCTCTCGCAATAAGCTTTTTTGCATCCTCCTGATATATGTTGTCGGCTACATCATTGGTATCGGCATAAAATCCGCTTAAGAATGAAGGGGTGAATTCCTGCTGTACCGAATGGTCAAAAGGAGAAATTCCCTGACTTAAATTGTCTGCGAAGTTACTTGAAGCATCGAAAGACACATTATCATATTCCATATCGATATCGGCGGATAATGCATGGTTTTCGGTGTATTTATAATCTCCTCTGTGGTATACACGGGTACCGTTCATGCTGACATTACCGCGCTTTGATGTCTGGTAAGTCCAGAAAGGCATATAAATACCACGGAAAGAATCTACACACTTCTCGCTCTTCATCTCGTCGGGAGCAAAGAAAGCACTCTTCATAAACTTTCCGTAAGCATCCATACAGTCTTTTTTGGTTTTCTTGAAAGGTATGATAAACTTAGGCCTTCTGGCTTTACTGATCCTTCTGTCAAGTATTGTGGAAGCACCGCAGAAACTGCAGAATGCCGCAGCATCATTATCCTCGGTAATGATCTCGCCGCCGCACTGGGGACACCTGAAGAAGGTTACATCATAATAATCCTCAGCATTGCTGCCAACATCTGCAACAGCCTGCTGTACGGGCTTTGCAAGGCTTGTACCGCAATATGTGCATACCGTCTCGTCGCCTTCTCTTTTGGCACCGCATCCGGGACATTCGTCGTAATAAAGTGCAGCCACACCGGCAGCATCATCTTTTACCTTAAGATCACCTTCTTCGGCATCTCTTTCCTTAACCACCGAATAAGGATCGACTACAGCATTACAGAAATCGCAGAACAGCGCCTGTTTCTCAATGTTGAATTTCAGATTACCCGAACAATTGGGACATGCGTACATTTCTCATTTCCTTTCTATAATTTATATTGTCATTCTAAAGTTTTATTTCATTATTAATCTTTTGTCATTCTGAGCGTAGCGAAGAATCTGAATTTACGCAAATACCGTAATCATAAAATAAACGATCGGTGCTATAAATATAACACTGTCGAATCTGTCAAGTATTCCGCCGTGACCGGGAATAAGTGTACCGTAATCCTTGATACCTTTATTTCTCTTTATGGCAGATGCAGCCATATCACCGATCTGTGATACCACAGAACCGATAGCACCTGTAAGTCCGAATAAAAGGATCGGATTTGAAAAGCTTTCTTCAAGCTGGCTCTTAAAGATAATTGCAAATATCACACCGATAAGAGCTGCACCGATAATACCGCCGATCAGACCTTCAAGTGACTTTTTAGGAGAAAGCTTCGGTGCTATCTTTGTCTTTCCAAGTTTTCTTCCTACTACATAAGCCATTGTATCAGAGCCCCATGAACCTATAAATATCAGCCATACGGCATATTCCCCGCCTGACAATTGTCTCGTCTGGAATATATACATAAGCGGCATTACAACATAGAAAAATCCGAAGACAACCATCGTAATCTGCTCTGAATTATACTTAGGGAAAGTAAGTACATAAACAGCCAGTACCAATATAAGCAAAAGAGCTATTATTATCAATAAAGCATTGGTCCATATGTTAAATAATACGGTGTGCTGCATAAAATCACCGATATTTATTTCAGGCATTATAAAGTTAGTGAAAGCCTGGTAGATAAAATATAATGCAGCTATAACATATCCTACGGCACCGGCTTTGGATTTATTTACTCCGACTACCCTGTACAGCTCCATAAGGCCTATCATTGTTATCAGAGCAATTACAGCAAACAGAACATATTTCCCGAATACCATGGCAGTGATAGCCACAGCCATAAGTATTATGGAGCTTCTGAATCGGATCATAAATGAATTATCATTGTTAATATCTTTTCCCATTTTAATCAACTCTTTCTTCCACCGAATCGTCTGTCACGGTTTGCGTAATATTCTAACGCTTTCTCAAGCTCTTTCTTATCAAAATCAGGCCAGTATACATC
>CACYIR010000134.1 GCA_902774525.1 uncultured Lachnospiraceae bacterium | reverse complement strand
CATAGGCTGCCGCACGGGTATTCATAACCTCGTCCCGGTCAGCTTCCAGCTTTTTGCGCTTGGCGTCAATTTCTTCCAGCTTTTTCTCATTGGCGGCAATCTCCGCCTGGTCTGCCTTGGAATGCCGGTCCAGTGTCTGGAGATAGTTCCGGATATCCACCGCGGCATCCTTCAACACCTTGCGTTCAGCTGTATACTTTTCTTCTTCTTCAGTGTTCAGGCCCTTTTTGTGCCTGATTTCCTGTTCTTTTGCAAGAATCTGCAGATATTCGGCAGCACCCCGTTCAAGGACGGAATCCTTGTTCAGCCGCTTGATGACCTGCTTCACCAGCCGTCTGTTCTTAGGGGTCAGCTTCACCCGGGTATCGGACAGTTCATCGTCCGCAAAGACGATGCTGCCTTCCGGAATAAAACCGTTGTTTTCCAGCATGCCGGCAAAAGTCTTTGTCAGCACGGATTTACCGGAACCTGATTCACCGACGATCGCGATGGATTCATTTTCAAAGATATCCAGGGACACATTGCGGATAGCGGTCAGGATTCGGCCGCGCACGTTAAATTTTACATCCACATCTTTTAACGAAAGAAGGACCTTTTTATCGTTAGTATCGTTCATTTTGAAACCTTTCTGTATTTATTACTATCCGTGTCTGTACAACCCCCACTCATAAACCCTCCGGCTTTTCGCCGTAGGTCGCCGCTTTGCGTATACCCATCTTACGCCGCGGATAGTATCTTTATAACATATGTGTTCTGGGGTCAGTTGCATCAGCAAGATTCTGACCGAGCACATAAAGTATGATAGTTATCAAGGCTGCTACAATTACGGGAGGCCAGAATGCCCAGGGGAAGGTCCTGAATGCTGTCTGTCCCTGCTGTATCATACGTCCGAGCGAAGGTACGTCCGCAGAAAGGCCGATACCCAGGTATGAAAGGAATACCTCTGCCGAAATGTATGCAGGAAGCTCTGAAGCAAGTAATGTAACTATGACCGAAGTGATAAAAGGAAGTATATTCTTCGATACCATTCGATTGATAGGTGTACCGAGACATCTCGATGCAAGTGAATACTCACGGTCACGTATTATCATAACCTGGCTTCTAAAGAAATAAGCTATACTAAGCCATCCTGTTACCGTCAGAGCAAATATCAGGCTCCAGAAACCGGCACTTAAGATATATACGATAACAGATACTATAAGCAGATAAGGTACGTTTGCCACTATCTGATATATAACTAGCATTACTGCATCCACTTTTCTTGAGTATCCCCATACAGCGCCCAATATGATACCTATCGTCATATTGATGGCCGCGCAGATAAATGCAAGTGAAAGTGATGTCCTCGATGACGCTACAATACCGTAAAGTATCGAATTGCCCATAGCACCGGTACCTAAGCAGTATTTAAAGGAGAATCCTCCGAAGTACTCCATGGCTTTTGCAGGACTTAAATTAAATGTCTTGGAATCCGTTACATTCTCCATTGGATCGTACTGCCAAAAAAGCGGCATTATAAAAGCTATCAAAAACATAATTATAAGCAGGGATATCATTATCCAGTTTACTTTCTTACGGAAGAATACCCTGAATACCGATTTCCAGTAGGAGTAACGGGGCGCTATGATCTTTTCGGATTCTTTTGCATCCGTTTTATCCGCAAAACGGAACAGACTGTCTTCATCTACTATTGCGATTTCCTTTACAGGAGCCGATGTATATTTTTGTTTCTTCTTACTCATCGTCCGCCGCCTCCTTCCCCGGAAAGTGAAATTCTGGGATCGAACTTACATAATAACAGATCGCCCAATATAATACCGGCTATCGAAAGGAATGTATAGAACACGGTACATGCTACTATTATACCGTTATCATGCTGAGCCAATGATACTGTAAGAAGATTTCCGATACCGGGTACAGAATATACTCTTTCTGTAATGATCGCACCGGTCAGACAAGTCAATATACTTCCCGGAATACCGTGTACTATGTAAATGATCGCGTTTCTTGAAATATGTGTCCTGTAAATCTCTTTTTCAGAAAGTCCTTCTGCACGGGCAAACTTTACATAATCCGAGTTCATCTGATCAACCATATAACGTCTTACCCACTTCATAAGACTACCTATGGAAGGAAGTGCAAGCGATATGATAGGAAGCACATAAGCCAAGACCTTTACCTCTGCAGTTGCGAACTTATACGGCAGGTCAAATAACGTTGTACCTATAGCAGCAAATATAAATATATAAGCCAAAGAAGGCACAGCCATGATGAATATGATATACATATTACCGATCTTATCCAATACGCCGTCCTTATGTCTTGCCATAGATATACCGAGCGGGATACCTATCAGATAAGCAAGAATAACCGCTATTATACCTATTAAGAACGAAGTCTCGATCATGGAAAGGCCTTCACGTTTCATGGTATATACGGTGTAATTATCGGTAAAAAGCCCCTTCTCAGCGTCTCCCAATTCAACATCACTGTAAGTAACCGAATGGAAATCGATCGCTGTATCTGCATATTCATCCGTACCTATCATGGCAGGATACTGCTGTTTGGAAGAAATAACTTTACCTGTAGGAGCATTGATGACCGTAGTTATCTCCTGCCCTCTGTAGGTAGTATAACTGGTACCTAAGTTGATATGTATCCAGTTCCAATGCATAAAGGGGAATCTTGAATCGAAATAGATCAGATACTTATGCTGTGTACCCGATCCGACAAGTGCGAACGCACCGGAATAAGGATCCTTTTCAAAACGGATATACCTGTCCGTTAAGTTCGGGTCCTCTACCTGATTTTTGGTCTCTATTGTTATAAAGCCCTTAACATAGTTCCAAAGCCTTGAAATTACGCTTTTTTCATATGTGGCTATAAGATAAGGATTCCCACCGGGTTTTATTTTACCTGATTTATATGTCACCGGAGGAAGATATACTATCTTATATCCGTCTTTTTGGTATTTTTTAACAAACTCCTGAACCGATACATTTTCCTTAAAAGTAGAAGGATCCTGTATAGCCTTCTTATCGTTCAGGTAGTCAGACTGTATATAATAATCCTCTCCATAAACTGCCATATACTTGTCTTTTATAAAAGAGGAATAGTCTTCATATTCAACATAACCGTACTTTTTATACTGATTAAATTCATATATGGTACGGTCATTGGCACTTTTTTTATTCCATACATCATCGGTTTGGAATATTACGTTCTTATTGATCAATGAGTATACCAGAAACATTACTATCATTACTACAACAACCAATGAAAATAATGCAAACAGTATACGTTTCGCCATGTATTTTTTCATGATATGTTCTCTCTCGTTTTTAACACCAATTCACACAGGAAGCCCCGGATAGGACTCCCTGTGTGGAAAGTATCTGCGTTTTTTGCAGTGTAAATCAAATTGTAGACCGGTTATCTTTTAAGATCAGAACAGACCGATAACCTTGGTCATGTAACCTGCACCCTCACCAAGGAAGGTATCAAGGTATGTGGAAGGATCACCGTAGTCAGGACCCCATCCTGAACCATAGAACATATCGAAGTTTCCTGCCTCACCGTTAGATGCACGGTAACCTGATGCATAGAAATCTTCTGTGGTAGCTGCTTCGATCAGGTTAACCTGAACATTCTCGCTTCCGAGAGTATCCTCAACTACCTTCTTGTAAGCTGCAGCCTGAGCAGTATTTGTATCACTTGTTGAAAGATATACAACATCGATCTGGATAGGCCATGCAACTGTATTGCCAAGCTCTTCCTTTGCTGCTGCAAGATACTGCTTAGCAGCCTCGGGCTGATACCAGCCGTCGATACCGTCAGCAACCTTAACCTTGCATCCGAGCTTATCTACATAGTACTGAACCATATCACCGTAGAATGTACCTGCGGGGAATGTATGACCTTCATCATCTGCTGTTGCATTCTCAAGCTGTACGAACTGAGGATGTGTATACATGTTACGAAGGTTTGTGTACTTAAGATCTTCACCACGGCTTGTAGCATTCTGGGTACCCTTATCAAATGCATGCTGAAGAGCCTTACGGAAGTTCTTATTTAAAAGAGCTGTCTGGGTATCGATCTTCTGTTCCTCTGTCTTAGGAGAAGCTACAGCACCACTCTCAAGAGCGAAGGTACCACGGTTAACATTAAGTCCGCCGAAGTATGATGTTGAAGTTGTATCAGATACATAATGATACTTATCAAAGTTACCGTCAGCCTGTGCCTTAGCTAAAAGACCTGAAGCCTGGGTAAGACCTATACCTGCATATGTACCTGCAAGTGTATCATTGTAGATAGCGTCAGGGTTGCTGCCGTCATCATAGATCCACTTAAT
>CACYIR010000133.1 GCA_902774525.1 uncultured Lachnospiraceae bacterium | reverse complement strand
AGGATAAAGCGATACAGGTACTGAAGAAGTTCTGAATTAATAACAATAATTGTCAAAAAAATGTCATCCTGTTTTTTGATATGTACCCTCTTTACTGGACAACCAGTAAGGAGGGTATTTTCATGCGCTATAGTTATGAATACAAAAGAAATGCTGTAGAGTTGTATCGACACGGACAATGGCCTGATACACCAGATGGTATAAAAGCAGGGAACTTTCACCATAAGATTCGTGAATGGGCACGAATTGAGGAAGCTTGTGGGCTTGATGCGTTAAGGCACAAAGGGCATAATAAAAATTGGTCTGCTGAGGAACGCTATAAATTAGTTGCACGAGTTTTAGCAGGAGAATCTAATAGGTCGGTTGCCGTCTCTGCAGGGATAGATAGTGGGCTACTTCGCACATGGGTTTACAAGTATAAACTGTTGGGATATAATGGACTCGTATACTGTAAGAAAGGGCGTCCATCAAAACATCCCGATATGAAAAAGATTAACTATAACAATCCAAGAAAACTTGAAGAATCAGAGTACGAGGAACTTATCCGGCTTCGTGCGGAAAATGAATTTATCAAGACAGAAATAGAAGTGATAAAAAAAGAGATCGCCTTGAGAGAAGAAAAGGAAGCTGCGCAACTCAAGGCGAAAAAGCAGCGATTATCAAAGAACTGCGTTCCAAAGGATTCAAACTAAATCACTTGCTCAAAGCTATGCCGCTGGCCAGATCTACATACTACTTTGAATTGAGCAAGGAAGATGTTGTCGCTAATAAAAACAAGGCCATAATGCAAGAAATAAACGAGATTTTTACATTCAATAAGCGCAGATATGGAGTACGCAGAATCTACAGGGAGTTATTGAACCGTGGCTATAAAATTAATCATAAAAGAGTTCAGCGACTGATGCATGAGGCCGGCCTTATGGGTAAACGTCCGAAGGAAAAGTATCATTCTTATAAAGGAGAAATTGGTAAGATTGCTGATAACTTAATCAATAGGGACTTCCGTACTAATGCCCCATTGCAGAAATGGACAACCGATGTATCTCAGTTCAATTTTACCTGGGGGAAGTGTTATATCTCACCAATACTTGACATGAATACGAACGAAATTATATCTTATGACCTTGCGATGAGTCCAAACATGGAACAAGTAAGTCGTATGCTTGAGAAGGCATTTGATAAATATCCCAATCTCAATGGTCTTATATTCCACTCGGATCAGGGCTGGCAGTACCAACACGCTTATTACAGATCCGAACTCCAAAAACACGGAATAATACAGTCTATGTCACGAAAGGGAAACTGCTACGACAACTGCATTATGGAAACATTCTTTGGGCGATTAAAAAACGAAATGTACTATGGTTATGAGAAGGAATATAAATCTTTTGAAGAGTTCGAAAAGGCCGTTGAAAAATATATATACTATTACAATAATGAGAGAATCCAGGCAAAAACAAAATGGATGCCTCCTGTAAAGTACAGAGAAGCATCCATGTGTTCAGCCTAATTGATAAACTAATGTGTCCAGGATTCTGGGTACATATCATTTTCCAAGAGAGGACTTTTAAGTTGTTTAGTTCATTTCAGAGTCATTCATCCCACGAAATATCGGTGGAATAGCATTTGTGTGCGCCAGTCAGCTTACCGAAGATATACTTGTTGGAGGCTGATTCGCACATGGTGTAGATCTTGCCGTCCATGCAGATGATCTCCTCGGACATAGGAGGATACTTGAAGTCTGTTACAAGGGATGCCGAATCAAGCTCGATAAGAGGAAGAGTAAGGCCTGCTACCTCAAAATTCTTTTTGCTTACGGGCTTGTCATATACATATATATGGGAAAAAGCTACTCCGTAAGAGGTTGAAAGATAGATTTTCCCGTTATAGGTATCCATACCCTGAACCAGGTCGGTCACCGAGTATACTTCAAAGGGTTCGGGTTCGATGCCGAACAGTGCATCGGGACCGTTTGAAAAGCGGTATGCAAAAATGAGGGCCTGGTTGTAATCGCCTGCGGAGGTTGTCATTTTATGGCTTTCTTTGGTCTTATAATTTTCCGCCCTGTAAAACTCTCCGGCATAGATCACGTTTTCATCGGAGGAGGTAAATGCTACGCTCATGTCATCGGGCATGGGGAAAGTACCTATGCTTTTTATGGGGCTGCCATCGCCTGCATTTACGACATCGGCATAATCAAATACATAGAGGCATGAGTCACCGCTGCCGGCCACATATATGTAGTCCCCGTGCACCGTCATCCCGCCGGCATGTCCGTGGAATTCACTTCCGTCGGGGTTCTGCATGAGGAGCTTCTTTACATATTTATTGGTTGACTTTTCTACCATATATATAGGAGAAGAGCTTTTATCGTTCATGTAGCCGGTCATGAAGAAGCAGTCGCTCTTTTGATCATAGGTAAATCCCTGTGCTATAAAGCCGCTGTTGATATCGGGGATGGTGAACTCTTTTTCGGAGTGGCTGTAGTATTCTGATACCGGTATCCTGAAATACAGGCGGGCACCTAACAGTATCACCAGCACTGCCGCCAGTATTATGGCAAGGACCTTTAATATCTTTTTACTTAAACTTTTTTTCTTTTTGGGAGCGTTAAGCTCACCGGTTTCGGTTTTATCGGTTTTCATTATCATATCTCTTTTCATAAGTATTCGTATTGTGCGTATTTGTAAGAAAAACGTACAATAACATTTCTCACATTGTATCAAATTTTTATTCAAAAAATCAAGATTTATTCTAAAAAAACTGTTATACTGTAAATGCAATCGATTGTTTCCCGGGAAATACCGAAGAAACGTTTAATACGTTTCGAGGTGACATTGACAAGAAAAGGAGGACCATATGAATCATCTGGAGCTTTTAAATGCTGCGCTGGAATACATAGAACAGCATATGAAGGAAGATATCCGTACGGAAGATATAGCTATGTCCTGCTATTGCTCCAAGTCCTCTTTGGAAAAGCTTTTCCGTAACGTAACTCATATGTCCGTGCATGAGTATATCATCCGCAGGCGTATGACAAGGGCGGCCAGGATGCTGATAGAAAACCCCGAGATGAGCGTGCTTGATGTGGCTCTGGAATACGGCTATTCCAGCCATGAGGCGTTTACCAGGATTTTTTATCAGAGGTGGAACTGTCTGCCTTCAAAGTATCGTGATAATAAAAGAGTGCGTGAGATATTCCCGAAGATCAATTTAAATATGGAGACAGGAGGTTACATAATTATGGGTAGAAAATTTGATATAAGTGAATTATATGATCTGTTTAAGAGCAGAAAGGATTGTTATTTTGTATGCGGAGATATCGTGGGGCTGATCCCGATAAATGAGATATCCCATAAGGCAGGAGACCTGGCTATCCTCGAAGCATTAAAGAGGATGGAGGATGCGGCAGGAGAGGATGATGTGGTATTCCGTATAGGCGGAGATGAGTTCGTGATATTAACAAGCAGCACCGAAGAGGCTTATGCTAAAGGGATCGCAGACAGGATCTTAAGCCGCAACGGAGAGCGCATAACCTCGGACGGCAGGGAAATCCCTCTTTCGCTGTATGTTTCGTATCTTAAGGTCTCAAACAGGACGCCGAGGTATTCGGAGCTGTTTGTGGAGTTAAATAAGTCATTGCATGATGTAAAGAACGCTGAAACCGGAAAGTAATATATTTTTTTAGAACGAAAATACCCCGAAATATTTGCATGATCGCAATATTTCGGGGTTCTTTTTATCTTAATGCTGTGTTCCGCCGGGGGTGTTATGAAGGATAACATCGTGGTAGCCGCCCTCAACGATGGAGGTTGCGGATACGAGAGTGATCTTTGCATCCCTCTGAAGCTCGGGGATAGTAAGCACACCGCAGTTACACATGGTGGACTTAACCTTGTACAGGGACTTTGCTACGTTGTCCTTTAAGGGACCTGCGTATGTTACGTAGGAATCAACACCTTCCTCGAAGCTGAGCTTTGCTTTTCCGCCGAGGTCGTATCTCTGCCAGTTACGTGCTCTGTTGGAACCTTCGCCCCAGTACTCTTTTACGTACTGTCCGTTTACCATAAGCTTGCTTGTAGGGCTCTCGTCGAAACGTGCGAAATAACGTCCGAGCATGATAAAGTCTGCACCCATGGCAAGAGCTAAGGTCATGTGGTAGTCATGAACGATACCGCCGTCAGCACAGATCGGGATGTAGATACCGGTTTCTTTGTAGTACTCGTCACGTGCCTTAGCTACTTCGATAACCGCTGTAGCCTGGCCGCGGCCGATACCCTTCTGCTCACGTGTGATACAGATTGAACCGCCGCCGATACCGATCTTAATGAAATCAGCGCCTGCTTTTGCTAAGAACATGAAACCGTCGCGGTCTACTACGTTTCCTGCGCCGACCTTTACGGTGTCGCCGTAGTTTGATACCTGCGCCGACCATATATCTTTTCTTGGCATCAAGTAATTCGTTGGGGTTTGATTTATGTTCCGAATAATCTTTACGGAATACCATGTATTTAAGGCATCCGTTCTCATCGATCAGAGGAAGGGAATTAAGCTTGTTATCCCAGATGATATCGTTAGCTTCCTTTAATGTGGTAGTATCGGGAGCTGTGACAAGGCTTTCTAATGGAGTCATGAATGACTTTACCTGAAGAGTTGTTTCCATACGGCTTACACGGTAATCACGGCTGGTAACGATACCGAGGAGCTTTCCGTGTGCTGTGCCGTCACTTGTTATAGCGATGGTATTGTGTCCGTTCTTCTCTACAAGATCAAGTACGTCCTGAAGAGTGTCGTCTTCTTTTAAGTTAGAATCGCTTACTACAAAACCTGCTTTGTAGGCTTTTACCTTTGCGACCATAGCGGCTTCATCCTCGATGGACTGTGAGCCGTAGATAAATGACATTCCGCCTTCTTTTGCGAGTGCTATAGCCATGGTATCGTTTGATACGGACTGCATGATAGCTGAAACTAAGGGAATGTTAAGGGAAATAGGTGATTCTTCGGAGCCCTTTCTGAATTTTACCAAGGGTGTGCGAAGTGAAACATTTGCGGGAATACAGTCGGGTGATGTGTATCCCGGAACCAATAGGTACTCGCTGAAAGTGTGTGAAGGTTCTTCAAAAAAGTAAGCCATGTCATCCTCCTTTTATATGTGAATTTTATATAGATAACTACTTTGAATGCGCTTTATCATGAGGCTGTCCGATTAACGCTTTACCATGATAAAGACCTCTTATAATGACAGTTTCCCTGCCCCTAGTGATAGAGGCAGGGATCAAAAATATTAAACGATATTCTAACTTAAATTTATTGGAAAGTCAAGAGCTTTTTAAAATTTCGAGGAAACTTTTTCATCTTAAAAGATGTATTGGAGTAAGATAATTTAAAAATTTCCTTGACAATCATAAATTTTTATGAGATAAGTATATAAACTAAATTGATAAAAGGCAACGAAGGGAAGAGTAAGCCGTAAGTATGTCCACAGAGAGTCCGCGTATGCTGAGAGCGGATGGCAGAGAGATGGCCGGAAATGGTCCCGGAGCTGCGGAGCCGAGGAGTTATCTTAGGTTTCGACGGGTTCACCCGTTACAGTGAGGACTGTTGATGGACAGTTGCTAAGGCTTTCGCTGTGAAGCGGAGGTAAATTAAAGTGGTACCACGTGAGTTATACTCCCGTCTTTAATTAAGACGGGAGTTTTTTTGTTTTATAAAGAATAAGGAGGGAAAAGCATATGAGCAGGAAACCGTATTACATTACAACAGCGATAGCTTACGCTTCGGGCGTTCCGCATATCGGGAATACATATGAGATAATACTTGCAGACAGTATCGCAAGATACAAGAGGCAGCAGGGTTATGATGTGTTCTTCCAGACCGGGACCGATGAGCACGGCTTGAAGATCGAAGAAAAAGCGGCTATCAAAGGGATAGAACCTAAGGAATATGTGGATATCATCGCAGGGAAAATAAAAGATATCTGCGACCACTTAAATATTGCTTACGATAATTTCATCCGCACCACGGATGAGTATCATGTAAAGCAGATGCAGAAAATATTTAAGAAGCTTTATGACCAGGGTGATATATATAAAGGAAAATATCAGGGAATGTACTGTACTCCGTGCGAGTCCTTCTGGACGGAGTCGCAGCTTAAAGACGGGAAATGCCCCGACTGCGGCAGGGAAGTGCATCCGGCAAGTGAAGAGGCTTACTTTTTAAGATCGAGCAAATATGCAGACAGGCTTATAGAACATATCAATTCCCATCCGGAATTTATACAGCCGGTATCAAGGAAAAACGAGATGATGAACAATTTCCTCCTGCCCGGACTTCAGGACCTGTGCATATCAAGGACTACCGTAAAATGGGGTATACCGGTGGATTTTGATGACAGGCATACGATATTTGTGTGGATGGATGCTTGCAAAGTTCTGGCCTGCGGACCTTCATCTTATAGGAAAAGATATCATCAGATTCCATACAATCTACTGGCCGATATGGCTGATGGCTCTCGGAGAACCGCTTCCGAAGCAGATATTCGGACATCCCTGGCTCCTTCAGGGCGGTGAAAAGATGAGCAAGTCCAAGGGTAATGTGATCTACGCGGACGATCTGATCTCACTTTTCGGTATAGATGCCGTAAGATATTTTGTACTTCACGAAATGCCTTTTGAAAATGACGGAGTGATCACCTGGGAGCTTGTGGTGGAAAGGATCAATTCCGACCTGGCTAATGTCCTGGGCAATCTGGTAAACAGGACGATATCGATGACAAACAAGTACTTCGGAGGTGTGGTTGAAAGGACCGGTGTCAGAGAAAGCGTGGATGATGACCTGATCCGGGTAGTTACCGGAACAAAGGCAGCGGCAGAGTCTCTGATGGAAGGACTTCATGTGGCAGATGCCATCACGGAAATCTTTAATCTGTTCAAACGCTGCAACAAGTATATCGATGAGACCACTCCTTGGGTATTGGCTAAGGATGAGGCTAAAAAAGACAGGCTGAAGGAGGTTTTATACAACCTGACCGAAAGCATCAGTATCGGTGCTGAACTGCTTAAAGCCTTTTTGCCGGATACTTCGGAAAACATATTGAAGCAGCTTAATGCATCTGAAAGGGAATATGAGACTTTAGGCGAGTTCGGGCTATATCCTTCGGGAAATAAGGTTACCGAAAAACCGGAGATATTGTTTGCCAGGATGGATATAAAGGAAGTATTGGAAAAGGTTGAAGTTATAAAGGAAAAGCAGGTGGCTGAATTTAACGCTGAGCAGGCGGAGATAGAGGCGTATAATACGAAAAAATAAGAGGCAGAGTAAAGATCCGATAACAGAAAGCCTCTGGGTCTTTTTCTGGTGGCACTGGG
>CACYIR010000132.1 GCA_902774525.1 uncultured Lachnospiraceae bacterium | reverse complement strand
TTCGGGTCCGGATGGTGGATGAACATGCTCTCGTTTTTTTCGTAATGCACATATGCATTATATCCGTATACAGCCAGCATGGGGAATTCACTTATAAGCTGGATACACTGACGCAGAGAGTTGCTGATGGACGTATCAAGTGCCTTATCATCATATGATGCAAGTGTGAGGATACTTCTTGTCATCGTGTTCATGATATCATGAGAGGGCGCTTTCATGATGACGTCACGGGTAAAATTGGTGGGAAGTATGCGGCATCCGCCTAAGAGCTCCTTGAACTCAGCTTCCTGCTCGGGTGTGGGAAGCTCACCCATAAGCAGAAGATATGCGATCTTTTCAAATCCGAGTTCGTCACCTAATCCGTTTATCAGGTTCTGGATGTGATAGCCTCTGTACCAGAGTTCTCCGTCACACTGGACCTTTTCACCGTCAATTATTTTTGACGAGATGATCTCGGAAATATTGGTGAGCCCTGTAAGTACTCCGTTACCGTTGATGTCTCGTAGTCCCCTGTTTACGCCGTATTTAGCGTATAATTCCTTCGGGATGGAATCGTTTTTGATGCAGGTATCCTGAATCTGTTCGGCATAACTGCGTACCTGTTTTAAAATATTCATGCGGTTCCTCCTTCATGTTTTTGAAATTTTGTGCAGTGGTCTGATTATATCAGAAAATTCGCTGTAAGTCTATAAATATTTAATAAAATAAATTCTATTTTCAATAAATCAGGCAATAAAAATTTAACTTGATAAATATATGTATTTACTATAAAGTAATAAGTGAGGGAGGAGGTTAAAATACATGAAAAAGAACAAGAACAAATATCTTTCAATATATGAACGTGTGCGTGATGACATTGTATCGGGTGTATATGCTAAAAACACCAAGCTTCCCTCGAAACGTACCATGGCTGATGAGTATGGTGTGAGTGTCATCACGGTGGAGCATGCCTATGAACTCCTATCGGAAGAAGGTTATATTATGCCGATGGAGAAAAAAGGATATTTTGTGATCTATGCTCCCGACAGCTTTTTTGAAGTTGCATCGGATATGCCGGAAAAGAATGAAGTCCAGTTAAAAAGTCCCGCAAAAAGCACATTTATAAACAAATTTGACGATTACGAATTATCTTTTTCGCAGTATGCTCGTATGATGAGGAGAGTCATTTCCATATATGGAGAGGAACTGACGTTAAAATCACCGGGATTTGGTACTGAACATATGAGAAAGACTCTGGCAGCTTACTTAAGACGCAGCCGCAGGATTGATGTGGATTACAACAGGATCATCATAGGGTCCGGAGCTGAATATCTGTACAGCATGATTGTTAAAGTGCTCGGAAGAAATATCATATATGGCATTGAAAATCCTTCCTATGAAAAGATTGGTTATGTATATAAATCAGAAGGTGTTAGATGCAGGATGCTCAACCTGGGGAATGACGGTATAGAGAGCAATGCGCTCTGGAAGTCGGATGTAAATGTTCTGCATATCACTCCGTACAGAAGCTACCCGAGCGGTGTTACGGCCACTGCTTCCAAAAAGCATGAATACCTTAAGTGGTGTAATGAGAAAAACGCCATTATCATCGAGGACGATTTTGAATCGGAGTTTTCTCCTTCGAGACGTCCGGAGGAGACCGTGTTTTATCTTAATCACGGGAAAAACGTGATTTATGTCAATACATTTACCAAGACCATAGGTTCGTTTATAAGGACTGCATATATGGTACTCCCGGAGAACCTGGTCCCGCTGTTTAACGAGAGGATGAGCTACTGTGCATGCACGGTTCCCACTCCTGAACAGTACGTGATCTCGGAGCTCATAGACAGCGGTGAATTCGAACGGCATATAAACAGGGTCAGACGTAAAAAGAGAGAGCAGATACGCTAAAAAAAATATTTGCCTTTTTATATCTGTTATAGTATAATACCTCAGTCAGTGTGTGAATTTTAGTCAGGGGCGGTCCTCTGATTGAAAATAAAAATGTATAAGTTTGATGGATTATAAATAATATTCAATTTGCCGCATGAAGGCAGGAAAGGATGGGATATATGGACGGAGGCTACGATACAGGACTCGGTGAGGTTATGATATCTACCGATGTTATTGAAAAGTGTGCAGGTGCTTCTGCTGTAGAGTGTTTCGGCATAGTCGGCATGGCATCCAAGAATATGCGTGACGGACTTGCAAAGTTACTTAAGAGGGAGAACTTAAGCAACGGCGTATCCGCAAAGGTTGAAGACAACAAGATAAAGATTGACATCCATATTATTGTTTCTTATGGTGTGAATATACCTTCTGTTTGTGATAACCTTCTGGAGAATGTAAAGTATAAGGTTGAGGAGTTTACAGGTCTTAAGGTTGAAAAGATAAACATCTTTGTTGAAGGTGTAAGAGTAATCGATTGATTTGATTTGGAGGAACAATAAAGTGGCAATTAATAGCATTGATGCCGGACTTTTGAAGAAAATGTTCATTGGCGCCGCAGCCAGTCTGGAATCACAAAAAGAGGTTATTAACGAATTAAATGTTTTCCCTGTACCGGACGGTGATACAGGTACAAACATGACTATGACCATTATGTCTGCCGTAACCGAGGTAAACGGCCTGGAGAATCCTTCTATGGAAGAGCTTTCAAAAGCTATTTCCAGCGGATCCTTAAGAGGAGCAAGAGGTAATTCGGGTGTTATATTATCACAGCTTCTCCGTGGTTTTACCAAGGTTATCAAGACTGTTGAAACCATTGATATCGAAACTATGGCCAATGCATTCCAGAAGGCTGTTGAGACTGCTTACAAGGCAGTTATGAAGCCCAAGGAGGGTACGATCCTTACCGTAGCCAAGGGCGGTGCAGAGAAGGCTATGGAGCTTGTAGGTACTACCGATGATCTTACCGTATTCGGTGAGAAGGTTATAGCATATATGGCTGAAGTACTTGAGTACACACCCGAGCTTCTTCCTGTTCTTAAGGAAGCAGGCGTGGTTGATTCAGGCGGACAGGGCTTACTTGAGGTTATGAAGGGCGGTTTTGCTGTTATGTGCGGCAAGAAGATTGAATTGAAAACTCCCGCTCCCGCAGCTAAGCCTGCTGAAACCAAAGTTGTCAATACGGAAAATATTTCCACATCCGATATAAAGTTCGGTTATTGCACAGAATTCATCATCATTCTTGACAATGAGTTCACCGATCTTGATGAGACAGAGTTCAAGGCATACTTAGAGTCCATAGGTGATTCTATCGTATGTGTCGCTGATGATGAGGTAGTAAAGGTTCATGTTCATACCAATGATCCCGGACTTGCTATCCAGAAGGCTCTTACATTCGGTCAGCTTACCAAGCTTAAGATCGACAATATGCGTGAAGAGCATAATGAAAAGCTCGGTCTTGAGGCTGAGAAGGCAGGTGCAGTAAAAGCACAGGCAGTCGCTAAGCCTAAGCTTCCTCCCAAGGAGAACGGTTTTATCGCTGTATCGATCGGTGACGGCATCAATGAGATATTTAAGGGCTTAGGTGTTGACTTTATCATCGAAGGCGGACAGACCATGAATCCTTCCACAGAGGATATGCTTAATGCCATCGAGCAGGTTAATGCAAAGAACATATATATTCTTCCCAACAATAAGAATATTATCCTTGCAGCCGAGCAGGCCAAGGCTATGACCAAAGAGAAGAATATCATCGTTATCCCTTCAAAGACCATACCTCAGGGTATCGCAGCCGTTATTAACTTCGTATCCGGCAAGAGCATTGAAGAGAACGAGGCTTCCATGGTTGAGGCTATGGGACGTGTTAAGACCGGTTCTGTTACCTATGCAGTTCGTGATACCAAGATAGACGGTCTCGAGATCAAGAACGGTGATTACATGGGTCTTGATGACAAGACAATCAAGAGTACAGGCTCAGATATCGAGCAGGTTACTTATGACCTAGTTGATACCATGGTGGAAGAGGACAGCGAGCTGATAAGCATCTATTACGGTGAAGAAGCCAACGAGGATGACGCCCAGAAGATAGCTGACAGCCTCATGGAGAAGTATGATTACCTCGATGTTGAGGTTCATGCCGGCAATCAGCCTGTATACTATTATGTGATCTCAGTTGAATAAATTATGCACTTTCAGAGCTCTGATGTTTCAGAGCTCTTTTTGTTTGTCATACAGAGTCGGCGGAGGATACGCTCCCAATATAAAACCATCACCGCTTATCGATGATATGCTATACGATATCATACGTATTTTAGCTTCGGACGCTTGCAAACGTATGCCCGCCTGATGCCGGGCAATCTTGTGCTACGCTAAAAACCCGGTTTGGATAACCGGGTTTTTCTTTGTCTCAATATACTCAAAATTGTAGCATATTCTCTGCACGCTTTATGATCATATCCCTGAGCAGCCATCCCCGCCGCCCTGTTTATCATCTTTATCACGGAGTAGCCATCTCCGATGCCCTGTCTCTTTTTTTCAGTACTTCCATCAAAC
>CACYIR010000131.1 GCA_902774525.1 uncultured Lachnospiraceae bacterium | reverse complement strand
TTATTTTTTGGATTTTGTGACCGATAATAAGAAAAAGATAGCGTACGCACCCAGTGTTGCATTAAAAAAACTGAATGAGTTTTCTACATATGAGCGCGGTGCTGCAGAGTACGTTAAGATAAAACAGCTTGAAAAGGAATTAAAGCATGCCGGAGCTCTTGATCCTAAAGAGATAGATGAATATAACCGTAAGATAAAAGAAAAAGAAGATGACATCATAGATGCCAGAAATTATCTCTGGACTCTGGATAAGAAGATCAAGGAAGATGTTCCCGAGATACAGTCTACGGAGCAAAAGATAACTGCTTTTCAGGCAGAGTTAAAGCAGATACAGCAGGAGCATGAAGAACTTATAAAAAAGAGAAGAGCAGAGGCTTTAGCTGATACTGCAGGACTGCAAAAAAAGAGAGAACAGGTAGAAGCACTTAAAAAGACATGGACTGAAAAGGTGGCAAAATCTGAAAAGGAAGGAAATCCTTTCGGACTTTCAGATGCGAAAATAGAAAGAAATACAGAGATAGCCCGTGAGATTGTTCTTTCCATAGGCCGTTATCCGGGTAAAGACAAGCTGATATTCTGGCATAAGCTTAAAAAAGCTATTAAGCTTGCGATGTACACCGGTGAGGATTTAAGTGATCCGGATGTAAGAAATAAGATATTTGAGTCTGTAGCATTCAGGGTAGAGTTCAAGAGCTATGATGAAGCTGCTAAGACTCTGCATGGATATGCGATCATAGACTGTGCAAAGGTTAAGTATACCAAGGACTGGCAGCAGATACGCGGCCGCAGGATAGCTACCGTATTCCAGGACCCCATGACAAGCCTTAACCCTGTCATTACCATAGGAAAGCAGATAATGACATATATCTTAAAGCATCAGAAGTGTTCTCAGGCTGAGGCTAAAGAGAGAGCTATAGATATCATGAGTAAGGTAGGTATACCGAATCCGGAGAAGCGTTTCGACGATTATCCTTTTGAGTACTCAGGAGGTATGAGACAGCGTATAGTTATAGCTATAGCACTTTCATGCCAGCCCAAGATCCTTATATGTGACGAGCCTACCACGGCACTTGATGTTACCATACAGGCTCAGATATTGCAGCTTATCAAGGATCTTCAGAAGGAACTCGGATTTACCATCGTATTTATCACACATGACTTAGGTGTCGTAGCAAATATCGCCGAGCGTGTAGCAGTGCTTTACGGCGGCCAGATAGTGGAGATAGGCTCTGTAGAAGAAATATTCTATGATCCGAAGCATCCTTACACCTGGGCTCTGCTTTCTTCATTGCCGCAGCTTGCGGAAAAAGGCGGAGACCTGTTCTCGATACAGGGTACACCTCCTTCACTTTACAACAAGATCATAGGAGATGCATTTGCACCCCGTAACGATTATGCCATGGATATAGACTTTGTAAAGGAACCGCCTATGTTTAAGGTAAGCGATACCCATTATGCAAAGACATGGCTGCTTGACCCCAGGGCTCCTAAGACGGAAGCACCCGAAAATATCAGAAATCTGCATGAGAAAGTGCTTAAGAGCTTCGTAGATTTCAGCAAGGAGGCACAAGATGGCTGATATTGATAAAGAAGTAATACTGTCCGTAAAAAACCTCGATGTTGTCTTTGGTAAGGGCAAAAAGAAATTTAAGGCAGTAAGCAATGTAAGTTTTGATATATATAAGGGTGAGACACTGTCACTCGTAGGCGAGTCCGGTTCGGGCAAGACCACCATCGGACGTGCCATCATGAGGATAAATCCCTGCTCGTCCGGCGAGATAATATATAAGGGCAAGCGTATATCCGGCAAGCTTTCACGTAAGGAAGACAGGGAAGTTATAAGGCGTATCCAGATGATATTCCAGGATCCTTCAGCTTCTCTGAATGAGCGTGCTACCATAGAGTATATCATTTCCGAAGGTTTATATAATTTCCATTTGTTTAATGACAATAAGGAAAGGATAGCAAAGGTAGAGCAGATAACTAAGGATGTAGGACTTCTTCCTGAGCATCTGACACGTTATCCCCACGAGTTTTCCGGCGGACAGCGTCAAAGAGTAGGCTTAGCACGTTCCATTGTTATGGAGCCTGAATTCATCATAGCGGATGAGCCTATATCCGCACTTGATGTTTCCATACGTGCACAGGTACTTAACCTGCTTAAAAAGTTCCAGCGTGAGAGAGGACTTACATACCTCTTCATCGCTCATGACCTTTCTATCGTGCGTTTCATCAGTGACAGAATAGTCGTTATATATAAGGGAAGGATCATGGAGATAGCGGAATCCGAAGAGCTTTTCGCATATCCGCTCCATCCGTATACCAAGTCGCTTATATCGGCTATACCTGTACCGGATCCTAAGATCGAAAAGTCGAAAAAGCTTCTTATATATGATCCGGCCATGCATGATTACTCTGAGTCCGAGCCCGAGCTTACAGATCTCGGAAACGGACATCTGGTATTCGGTAACGCTAAGGAAATAGAAAAATATAAGAATATCCGTTTCGGCGGAGCCAAGAATGTTATTTAAATGAAGATTAAAGAATTATTTAAAGATAAAAAGACAGTCATTCGTATTATTCTGTTTGTTGCCGCATTAGTACTTGCGGCAACAATGTTTTCACGGGCACTGCTGGGACTTTCACGTAATAAGGAAGGTTACCAGGCTATAACGGCAAATCCCGTAGAAGACGCTCTTGTTTATGCGAATGGCTTTACTTTTAACTATTACTTTTCCGGGTCCTCCGGAGAAATAAAAGAAAAGATCAAAGAAGTGACCGCAGCATATTCAAATGCATTATGCAGGGCATATAAGCAGCTGGATGCTGATGAAGAGTATAACGGTTATAACAATATCGCCACGTTAAACAGAATAGCATGCAGTAATCCGGCAACAGCGGGAGTGATCGAAGGAGAACCTGTAAAGGTATCGGATGAGCTGTTTGCCATATTAATGGATGCATATTTTAGGACTCTTACGGAAGAACATTACAATATGTTTGCGGGAGATCTGTACGGCTATATCAGCAGTATCCTGGTATTAAATGAGCCGCAGGAGTTTGATCCGGCTATAAATACCGATACGGCGGACAGGTTGGAGAAGCTTAAAGAACTTGTGAGTCACAAGGAGTATTTCAATCTGGAGTTTTTAAGTGATACAGAGCATACAGTAAGATTCAGTGTGGATAAAGAGTACTTTGACAGATTAGCAGAGCTTGAGATAGAGCCTGCACCTCTAAATATCGGTATCTTAAAGGATGCATATATGGTCGAGACTGTCCGAACCGTAATGGAGCAGGGTGGTTATACCGACGGATATCTTACCACTCAGAGCGGTCTTACGCTTGCACTTTCCAAGCAGTCGGGACTTAACTTCTGTATATACGGAGTAAAGGATGAGAACGTAGCCATACTTGATACGGTACCGTCAGAGTCGTCGGCAGTGTATTGTGCTTTTAAGGCATTCGGATTCGGAAATGAGGCAATGTATTATGCATTTGCCATAGGCGATGATATGTATTACCGCTGCCCGTATTTTAGCCTTAAAACAGGATATGACAACGGGAAATATCTTACGCTTTATTCATTTAGGGATATAACTACAAACGATATATATCCGTGTGCTGACGCGGTAATGAGAAACCTGAATTTATGGTGTGATGAGAGCGGGTCAGATCCTTTATCCACATGGGACGGATATAAGACATATTATGTAACACGTACTGATATGGGGACTGTGATAAAAAAATAAGGAGGAAGGTATGGACTATAATAAGTATAAGGGTTTATCGGAAAGCATAAGAGCGGGAGAAGCTGATACAGTGCTCAAAAACGCACGTATCATAGATGTCCTTACCGGCAGGATCCGTGAAGGCTCCGTAGCTATAAAGGACGGCATAATACTCGGTATCTCTGACGGATATAAGGGAAAGACCGAGATAGACTTAAAGGGTGCTTATGTATCACCGGGATTTATGGATGCACACCTGCATCTGGAATCCACTATGGTAAGTCCCGCAGAGCTTATAGCTACAGCGTCAAGTTACGGTACCACTACCTTTATCGTGGATCCTCACGAGGCGGCCAATGTATCGGGGGCTGACGGTATTAACTATATCCTGGACCAGACAGCGGACTCGGATGCAAATGTGTATGTTATGATGCCTTCATGCGTACCGGCTACACCTATTGATGATAACGGCTGTATATTTACGGCTGAGGATATGAAGGCATATCTGGATAATGACAGGATATTAGGTTTAGGGGAAGTCATGGATGATCCTGCAGTCATATATGCCGATAAATCCATGTATGATAAGCTTGAACTTTTCAGAACTAAGAATATAGACGGACATGCACCGTTTCTGCCCGACAGGGATCTTGATATATATGCGCTTGCAGGTATATCTACCGACCATGAGGCATCATCTTATGAGTATGCATTAAAAGAGGCTGAGCGCGGTATCCATGTGCACATAAGAGAGGGCAGTGCTGCTCATAACTGTGCGGATATAGTAAAAGGTATCGTAAAAGACGGAATCAGTACCGACTGCTTCTCGTTCTGTACCGATGACAAGCATATAGAGGATATATTAAGGGAAGGCCATATCGGAGCCAATATCCGTATTGCCATTAAA
>CACYIR010000130.1 GCA_902774525.1 uncultured Lachnospiraceae bacterium | reverse complement strand
ATAGCCGTCATTACCGTAATTAAGTGAACGGTTGACACGGCTGATGGTAGCTGTGGAAGCACCTGTTTTCTCAGCTATCTCGAGATAGGTTTTGCCTGAACGGAGCATGGCAGCAACTTCGAAACGCTGTGAGAGTGATAATATTTCATTTATGGTGCATACATCTTCAAAGAAGGTATAGCATTCGTCACGGTCTTTAAGGCTTAATATTGCATCAAACAAGTAATCAACTGCTTCGGTATGTAGTTTCATGTTCATGGTCTGATACGGGCAAGTTATGCTTGCTTTCTCCTTATGATGATATAGTATTTCTATAACAAAAATCTTAAAAAATGTTTATTTATAATATATTTCTATTATATTTTTATACATTAAAATTTTACTACATTAAAGAATTAAAGTCAATATTTTTTTGATGTAGTCCGGAGGATATTTTAAAAACAATGGAAAAGTTAAAAAAAGGACTTGATTATACAGGCAAGGTTATAAGGTCTGTGTACCCTAATAAAGCTATAGTCGAGTGTGAAGGTGAAAAGATAGCTGTCAAAGGAGCAATGAAAGGACAGACCGTAAAATTCAGGCTTTCCAAGGTCAGAAACGGCAGATGTGAAGGAAAGCTTGTAGAGGTTACCGAAAGGTCAACCATAGAGACCGAAGAGCCTTTCTGCCCGCATTTTGAACTGTGCGGCGGCTGTACATATCAGAGGCTCACATATGATAATCTTTTAAAGCTTAAGGCTGAACAGGTGAAAGATATACTGGACGGCTGTCTTGACTATGACTATGAGTTTATGGGCATAGCTGCAAGTCCGAACGAAAAAGCATACAGGAACAAGATGGAGTTTTCTTTCGGCGACTCCTGTAAAGACGGAGAACTGACATTGGGTCTTCATAAGGCCGGAAGCTTTTATGATATCCTTCAGATAACCGACTGCAAGATAACTAACGATGACTATAATACAATTGTAAAATACGTGGTTGAGCTCTGCAGAAAATGGAAGCTTGATTACTGCCACAAGATGTCACATGTGGGTTACTTAAGGCACCTGCTTATAAGACGTGCTGCTACTACCGGTGAGATACTTGTGAATCTTGTAACCACATCACAGTGGCCGGGCAGGGTTATGATCCCGAACACCGAAAACATAGATTTCGCCGATAACCCTGAAAGAGCCGATGTGGTATATGATGACGATGAAGCTGTGTTCCTCTCGGAATTAAAGGACGGACTGCTCAACCTTAATCTGAACGGAAGCATCGTAGGTCTGCTTCATTCGACAAATGACGATCCCGCAGATGCTGTTAAAGCTGACAGAATTGATGTCCTAAAAGGAAAGGATTTCTTCTTCGAGGAGATATTGGGACAGATATTCAAGATCACTACCTTCAGCTTTTTCCAGACCAATTCATTCGGGGCTGAGGTACTTTATTCGATAGTCAGGGATTTTGTGGGAAATACCAAAGATAAAAATGTATTTGACCTTTACTCAGGTACCGGAACCATAGCTCAGATCATCGCTCCCGTAGCAAAAAGCGTGACGGGAGTGGAGATAGTACCTGAAGCGGTTGAGTCGGCCAAGATGAATGCATCCCTTAACGGACTTGATAATTGTAAGTTTATATGCGGCGATGTACTTAAAGTACTTGATGAACTAAAAGATAAGCCCGATATAATAGTGCTTGATCCGCCCAGAGAAGGCATCCATCCAAAGGCAATCGACAAAATAATAAATTACGGAGTGGATACCATAGTATACGTATCATGCAAGCCGACAAGTCTTGCAAGAGACCTTGAGATATTTAACGCAAACGGATATAAGGTGGTAAAAGCAAAATGCTGTGACATGTTCCCCTGGACGGTGCATGTTGAGACTGTTTGTCTTATATCTAAGGTATGACTGAAAAATTTAAGGGAATCCGACAAACATTTTACGAACAAATTACAGAAAAACTGAATAGAATATTACATTTGAAAATGCTATAATTGTAAAGATAAGAGAGTTTTTTGGGGTATAAAGTATAGTCAAATCAAAAGGAGATTATATGGATTCTGCAAAAAGCACAAAAAGCGTACAAAGCAAAAGAAACAGCGGACTGCTTAAGGCTTTGCTTCTGGTACTTGCCGGACTTGCAATTAATCTGGTTTTTTCAAATCTGACAAAACTGCTGGAGCTTCCGCTTTATATTGATAATGTCGGCGTAATAATATCTTCGGTCATGGGAGGTTATATACCGGGTATCACTACCGGTTATCTCACCAATGCCATAAACGGCATCAGTGACTCATCAAGCTATTATTACGGTACTTTGAGTGTGATCAATGCAGTTATAGCTGCTTACGGAGCTCACAGAGGCTGGTTCAAGAAATTTCATACCATAATCCTGACCATAATCCTGCTTACCATTTCAGGCGGTGTATTGGGTTCGATCCTTACCTGGATGCTTTACGGTTTTGATTATGAAAGCGCCAAGGTATTTGCACAGCATTTTTATGACGGCGGCATGTCACCGTTCTGGGCACAGTTCTGTTCAGATGTTATTTATGATGTGATCGATAAAACCGTCACTATTATATTTGTTCTTATATTACTCAAACTCAGTGACATACTGTTTGGTTTAAGAAAAGTTGATTTTTCATTCTGGCATCAGAATGTGCTCAATGAAGAGCAGATAAAGGCTGTTAAAAAGAGTAAAGCAAGAAAAAGCTCATTAAGGCAGAAAGTCCTTATACTTGTATCGGTAGTAATGATCATAGTTGCACTTGTTACTGCCGGGATCAGCTTCCTTTTATACCGTGAAAAACTGATAGAAGACAACATGGATATGGGAATCGGTATCACCAATATCACTGCTGAGCTTCTGGATACAGGTAAGATCGGTTATTATATCAACAAAAACTATAAAGATGACGAATATAAGATGATACTTTCCTCAATGGAACGTATTGCAAGAAGCCATGGTGATATAAAGTATGTATATGTAGTAAGGATGACACCTTCCGGATATGAAGCTGTATTTGATGCGGATATTGGTGATGAAAATCATTGGAGACCGGGACAGATCATACCTTTCCAGGAGCATTTCGAACCTTATATTTCAGATGCTTTGAGAGGTGAGGATATACCTCCTATAGTAATGGATGATGAATACGGCTGGCTGCTTTCTATTTTCAAGCCCGTACGTAATGAGATGGGACAGACGGTATGCTATTCATGCGTAGATATACGTATGAGCCATCTGCTTGATGATGAAAAGAATTTCTTAGCAAAGGTTATATCACTGTTTGTCGGATTCTTCATCATGGTGCTTGCAATATTTGTATGGCTGACAGACTATTGTCTTGTGTACCCGATAAATGCTATATCGATCACCTCGAGAAATCTGGCGGATAAACTGGGCGGAGGCGAAAAAGAAGGTGCCGAAAAAATCCGGAACCTTGATATCTGTACCGGAGACGAAATAGAGACACTGTATCTTGCGATTACAAAGATGAGCGGCGATATCGTACAAAAGGTGGCTGATATCGAGGAGCAGAAGGATACGATCAATAATATGCAAAATGCTCTTATCCAGGTTCTTGCCAATATGGTAGAGAACCGTGATAAGTTCACCGGTAATCATGTAAAGAATACGGCTGCATATGCAAAGATCATACTCGAGGAATTAAAGAAGCAGGATAAATATAAAGATATCATCACGGATGATTATGAATATACCATCATCAATTCCGCTCCTTTGCATGATGTAGGAAAGATCAATGTTCCGGACTCACTGCTTAATAAGAACGGCAGGCTTACCGATGAAGAGTTTAAGCAGATGCAGAACCATACACTGGCCGGTCAGAACATCATAGATGAAGCAGCAAATATGGTTAAGAATTCTGCTTATCTTCAGGAAGCAAAGAACCTGGCTGCTTACCATCATGAAAAATGGAACGGTTCCGGTTATCCTTACGGACTTAAAGGAGAAGATATACCTTTGTCTGCAAGGATCATGGCAGTAGCCGATGTATTTGATGCTCTTGTATCACGCAGAAGCTATAAGCCCGGATTCCCTATAGAAAAGGCACTTGATATCATACGTGAAGGTTCGGGTACTCATTTTGATCCCGAGATAGCCGAGACATTCCTTAAGGCAGAAAAGGATGTAAGACGTGTAGCTCAGGAGAATTACGAAAGAGATAATCCCGATGAACCTGCTAAGCATGAGGAAGCGGCTAAACCTGAAGCCGATGCAAAAGCTGAAGGATCTGAAAAAACAGAAGAAAAGAAATAAAGTGAAAGGATAAAACGATGTCTAAAGTTATAGTCGGTCTTTCCGGCGGTGTCGACAGCGCTGTAGCGGCATATCTGCTAAAGAAAGCAGGTCATGAAGTGATCGGTGTGATGCTCAGGACCTGGAGCAGTAAAGACGCAGATGACGGATCGGATGAATTCGTTGAGCAGAACAAGTGCTGTGAGATAGATGACGCCAGAGAGGTCGCTTATAAGCTGGGGATAGAGTTTTATCCTTTTAATTGTGTCAAAGAGTTTGCAGATAAGGTCATCGAGCCCTTTGTAAACGAATATACCTTGGGCAGGACACCCAATCCCTGCATTGAATGTAACCGTTATGTCAAGTTTGAGAAGCTCCTGTATCTTGCCGACATATTAAAGGCCGATCATATCGCTACAGGGCATTA
>CACYIR010000129.1 GCA_902774525.1 uncultured Lachnospiraceae bacterium | reverse complement strand
CCGAAACGCTCTGCGCCCTGCTTGATAAGGTCGGTACCCTGTATATCCCTGTACTGGAGTACTACGCTTTTTGCTCCGGTATAGAATGCCTTCTTGATGTCCTCAAAACGCTTTACCCTGGTACCTATCATTACGGGGATATCCACACGTCTTACGACTTCCTTTACTATAGCTAAGAGGTTCTCGATCTCTGCTTCAGATTCTGCAGCGCTGTATATAAACAGCTCGTCGGCTCCGTTGTTCTCATACTCCCTTGAGCTGTTCACACAGCTTTCCATGGTCTCGTTTTCACAATTGATGTAGGTGATTATTTTTTTCATTTTTAGTCCGCCTGTATTCTGTATTATTATTTATTAATCTTCATTTAACTTGCTGCCGTACTTTGCAAGAACTCTTCTTAAGTCGATCCTGCCCTCATATATGGCCTTACCGGTGATGACACCTTCTACGCCTTTTTCTGCTATACGGTCGATATCTTCTTCGGATCCGACGCCGCCCGATGCTATGATGTCGAGCCCGGTCTCATTTACCAGTCTCGTCGTATAATCAAAATCGGGACCTGTGAGCATACCGTCTCTCGAGATATCGGTATATACGACTGTCTGAAGGCCGTAACCCTTAAACCGGAGTGCCAGGTCTATGATATCAAGGTCGCTTTCCTTTTCCCATCCGGCTACGGCTGCTTTTCCGTTCCTGCCGTCAAGTCCTGCCACTATGTGCTCAGCACCGAATGTCTCTATAGCCAGCTTTACGAACTCGGGCTCTCTGACCGCCTTCGTACCGATGATGACTCTCGCTACGCCCGCGTTAAGCTTGGTCTCTATATTCTCCAAAGTCCTGATGCCGCCGCCTGTCTGTACGGGAAGTCCGGTCTCTTTTGCTATCCTTGAGATGACTTCGGCGTTTACGCTGTAGCCTTCAAGTGCGCCGTCCAGATCAACCACATGTATGTACTCGGCTCCTGCATCCTTAAATCCCAAAGCCACGCTTACCGGATCGTCATTATATACTGTCATATCAGCAAAAAGGCCCTGACGCAGTCTTACGCATCTGCCGCCTCTGATATCGATCGCCGGATATATTCTCATTCTGTCCTCCGTTTATCTGCAAAACCTTATCTGTTCCGCATATGTTCTTTATCTTTTATCTATAATACATCATTATATTTTACCACACTCAGCATGGAATTATCAAGTTTTTCCCTAAATTCTTTAATATTTTTTAGTTTAGCACTTTTTGCTTAACAAATCCTCACGGATAAAGTATACTATAACTGTTGCATCAATACCCGTGATCGGAAAACGTTCCGTATCCTGAGCTAAACCGCATAAGAAGGAGCCCCATGAAAACCGTAGGAATCATAGCCGAATTCAATCCGTTCCATAACGGACATAAATACTTAACAGATAAAGCCAAAGAGCTCACCGGTGCCGATACCGCGGTGGTGATCATGAGCGGTGATTTTGTGCAGCGCGGTGCTCCCGCTGTGTGCAATAAGTATCTGCGTGCGGAAATGGCATTAAAGAGCGGTGCGGATATAGTATTCGAGCTTCCGGTGCTCTACAGTCTCGGCAGTGCTGAGCAGTTTGCTTACGGCGGCGTAAAGCTGTTATCATCCACGCTTAATATCGATGCCATCTGCTTCGGCAGCGAATGCGGAGATATCGGCGAACTGATGGATTTCGCCGTTAAGACCGACGAGTTCTCTTCTACCGAAGAATTTAAGTCCATGATGGCTTCAGCTGTAAAACAGGGGCTTTCATATCCTTCTGCTTTTGAAAAGGTGATGAGTGAAAAATTCGGCAGCTCCGGTTCATCACTTTATTCGCCCAATAATATCTTAGGGATCGAATACTGTAAAGCTGTATATAGACTTAAAAAATCAGGCATATATCCCAAGCTTCCCGAGCTTTTTACCATAAAACGCGAAGGCTCGGAGTATCACGATACCGACCTCTCTTCATATCCTTCTGCTACTGCGGTAAGGAATGTGCTGCTTCAGGGTGATAATGCAGGGCTGTCTGATGCTTTGTCAAAAGCTCTGCCTGAAGACGTATATAAGCTTATAACAGATAACACCGGTAAGTCCCTTCCCATATCCGAGGATGACTTCAGTGACATGCTGTACCTGCGGCTTAATTCCGCATCGGATGAGGAGCTGTACGCTATCCCCGATACCAATAAAGATATCATCAACAAGCTGATAAAATACCGCGGAAGGCATATCGTGATCTCAGAACTTATATCAGAGATAAAGAATAAAAGCTTCACATACGCTGCGATCAGCAGGGCTGTGTTTAAGCTTCTGCTCTCACCCGCATATACCAGGGCTTACGCTTCTGCAATTTATAATACCAAGGTGCCCTATATCAGAGTTCTCGGGTTCAGAAGTTCAAGTTCGGAATTCTTAAAATCCTTAAGATATTCCGAGACCTGTTCAATTATTACCAAGCCCGCGGACGGTGATATGGATGATCCTTCATATCTGCTCGACATCTATGCGGCTAACCTTTACGCACAGATCTGCGCCAATAAATATAAGACCGGCTTTACAGATGAACTGAAAACCGGTCCTGTGATCCTATTATAAAGTTCCCTTGGTTGACAGAGTTCCCGATACTCTCGGGTCCACTGTCTTTGCTTCGTCCACTGCCTTGGCAAATGCCTTGAATGCGGCTTCTGCTATGTGGTGGCAGTTGGTACCGTCAAGCTGCTTAATGTGGAGGTTCATGGCTGCAGAATATGATACTGCATAGAAGAACTCCCTTATAAGCTCGCTGTCAAGCTCGCCGATCTTAGGCATTGTAAATGTCAGGTTGTAATTAAGATACGGTCTTCCGCAGAAATCTACAGCTGCCATTACCAGTGTTTCATCCATCGGAAGTATGCTTGATCCGTATCTCTTGATACCGGCTTTATCACCTAATGCCTGCTTTAAAGCCTCACCGAGTACTATTCCGGTATCTTCCACTGTGTGATGTCCGTCTACCTGCAGGTCTCCCGTTACTTTTACCTCCAGATCTATAAAGCTGTGCTTTGCAAAGCTTATGAGCATGTGGTCAAAGAAGCCGATGCCGGTATTTATATCGGACCTTCCGGTTCCGTCCAGATTAAGCTTGATCGTAATATCCGTTTCCTTGGTTTTTCTGCTTATTTCCGCTGTTCTCATATGTGTACCCCTTTTTATTCAAAACGTACCGCTACAGAATTTGCGTGTGCTGTAAGTCCCTCTGCCTTCGCAAATCTCTCGATATCCTCATGTACTTCCTTTAATGCTTCATAAGAATAGCTGATGATGCTTGATTTCTTGATAAAGTCGTCAACTGACAAAGCCGAGAAGAATCTGGCTGTTCCGTTGGTAGGAAGTATGTGGTTGGGACCTGCAAAATAGTCTCCCAAGGGCTCGCTTGAGTATTCTCCGAGGAATATCGCACCTGCATTTTTGATCCTGGTCATGGTAGCGAAAGGATCCTTCGTGAGTATCTCTAAGTGCTCTGATGCTATCTCGTTTACGGCATCCACTGCCTCATCCATGCTGTCTGCAAGAAGGATGTATCCGTAGTTTTCGAGTGACTGCTCTATGATCTCTTTACGTGAAAGCTTTTCTGTAAATGCCTTAACCTCATCGGATACCTTTTCAGCAAGCTCTGCTGATGTGGTGATAAGGATAGCCGATGCAAGCTTATCATGCTCTGCCTGGCTGAGTAAGTCAGCTGCTACATATCTGGGATTTGCTGTCTCGTCTGCAAGTACCAGTATCTCGGAAGGGCCTGCGATGGAGTCGATGCCGACATTGCCGTATACTCTCTTTTTAGCAAGTGCCACATAGATATTACCGGGGCCTACTACTTTGTCTACCTTGGGGATGGACTCGGTACCGTATGCCATAGCTGCTATAGCCTGTGCTCCGCCTGCCTTAAATACTCTGTCTGCTCCTGCTTCTTTTGCTGCTACAAGTGTTGCATTGTATACCTTACCCTCTGAATTGGGAGGTGTGCACATGATGATCTCGGATACGCCTGCTACCTTAGCGGGGATGATGTTCATAAGTACCGATGAAGCAAGTGCTGCGCTGCCGCCGGGTACATATACGCCTACGCGCTCGATCGCAGTGATCTTCTGGCCTAAGATGCATCCGTCATCGGTGCTCTCAAACCAGCTTCTCTGCTTCTGCTTCTCATGGAACTTCTTGATGTTTGCAGCTGATTTTCTGATAGTCTCTACAAGTGCGGGATCGATGGTATCGTAAGCTTCCTTAAATTCTTCCTCGCTTACTTCGATATTTTTCTCATTTATATCGCATTTGTCGAACTGCCTGGTATAATCGAACAGGGCTCTGTCCCTGCCTGCTCTGATATTTTCTACTATCTGTGATACTGTGTTTTCATATTCGGTATACTGGGAAGGGCTTCTCTTTAAAAGCTTTACCAACAGGTCCTTCTTTGAACTCTCGTCTAATTTAATAATTCTCATATTTCTCCTCCTCACTTCTCTGCAATCACACGGCGCATATCGTTTATAAGCTTTGTGATGCGTTCCTGTTCCATCTTCATGCTTACTCTGTTTACTACCACTCTTGCTGAAAGCGGAAGTATCTCTTCGAGTACTTCAAGGCCGTTTTCGCGGAGTGTGGAGCCTGTCTCTACTATATCCACTATGACTTCGGAAAGTCCTACTATGGGAG
>CACYIR010000128.1 GCA_902774525.1 uncultured Lachnospiraceae bacterium | reverse complement strand
TTTCCCTCTATTCTTTCCTTCTTATATCTCGTGGTCATCAGTATCGCATAGTCAACCGTAGCTCCGAGCTGGATGGTACTTATACATATGGGTGCTATGAACGGAAGGCTGTCTCCTAAGTAGTGCGGCAGGCCCAGATTGATGAATATTGCCGCCTCTATGACCGCTATCAATATGAAAGGAAGCGTCAGGCTCTGCTCTACAAGTGCTATGATGATAAATATCGCTGCTATCGAGATTATGTTTACTACCCTGAAATCCCTGTCGGTGGTCTCTATCATGTCCTTCATACAGGGTGCTTCACCTATAAGCATTCCTTTTGGATCATATTTCTTAAGGATGGTATTCAGCTTATTTAACTGCTCATTTACCGCGTCACTTGCCACACGGTATTCCGAGTTGACCAGTATCAGCTTCCAGTTATCGCTTTTAAGAACGGCTCGTAGCGAATCCGGAAGTATATCCTCAGGTACTCCGGCTCCTATAAGTGAATCAAGTCCGAGTGCAAATTTGATTCCGTCCACGTTCTCCATTTCCTTTATCATGGCTCTCGTATCCTTTGCGGAAAGGTCTGCGCTTGCAAGAACCATATGGGTGGCAGCTACATCAAAATCATTTTTCAGTTTCGCGTTGGCTATCGCATAATCCAAATCCTGGGGAAGTGAATCAGCCATATCGTAGTACACTTCATTATTGGTTTTCTGATATCCGATAAATGCAGGTATCGTGATCACCACAAAAAGGACAAGGAATATCGGGAAACGTTTGGTGATAAGTCCCGAAAGCTTTCCCATATCGGGGATAAGCGATCTGTGCATAAGCTTCTGTAAGGGCTTATCAAATATAAGTATCATCGAAGGAAGCACGGTCACGCAGCCTATAACTCCAAGCACTACGCCCTTTGCCATTACAAGGCCCAAGTCTTTTCCCATCGTAAATGTCATGAAGCACAATGCTATAAAGCCTGCTATGGTAGTTACGGAGCTTCCTATGACACTGGTAAGCGTGTTATGGATAGCCTCCGCCATGGCTTCTTCCTTTGACCCATCATTGTTTTTCAATGCCTCATTGTAGCTGTGCCACAGGAATATCGAATAATCCATGGTGACAGCCAGCTGGAGTACTGCCGAAAGAGCCTTTGTTATATAAGATATCTCTCCTAAGAAAAGATTGGTGCCCAGATTAAGGATGATCATCATTCCTATAGAAAGAAGGAATACCACGGGGATAAGCCAGTTATCGAGAAGCAGCATCATAGCAACAAGCGCAAGTGCTACGGCTATACCGACATATATAGGCTCCTCTCTCTCACACAGGTCTTTTAAGTCGGTTACCATCGCCGACAGACCCGATACAAAGCACTGCTTGCCTGCCACCTGTCTTATTTCCCTTATGGCGTCCATGGTCACATCCGCCGATGTGGAGCTGTCAAAAAAGACCGCCATCATGGTGGATTTATCTGTATTAAATACTTTGTAGATACTGTCAGGAAGCATCTCAAGCGGTATCGATACATCCGCTATCGTGTCGTACCAGACTACCGTATCCACATGTTCTACATTTTCTATTCGTTCCTTTAATGCCGTTATATCCCGTACCGGCATATCCTCAAGGATGATCAGAGAAAATGCACCTTTGCCGAAATCCCTCATCAGCTCGTCCTGTCCGATGACTGTTTCCATATCTTCCGGCAGATAATTCAGCATATCGTAATTTACTCTTGTGTTAATATATCCGAATACCGACGGCACCATAAGCGCCAGTGTAAGTATGAGGATCAGTACCCGGTATTTAACCACTGCTTTAGCCAGCTTCATTGCCAAAACCTCCGTTTCTTCCTTTTAGCTTGATCGAACTTCCAAACAGGCTTTCTTGCGATTAGCACTTTGCCCGTCCGACTGCTAATAATATATATTGAAGAAAAAGCTCGTACAATAGGCAAAAAAATACACGTGCCCAAATTTTAGGCACGTGGCTGAATCTGTCTAATTCTTTTTTCTTGATCGATCAGAGAACCGTCCCTGTGATTGATTTACCTCTTTAAAGCAAGCAGCTCCTCAAACAACCTGGTCTGGTACTCACAGAACCTGTCTATCTGGGCCTGGGCTTCCTCTTCCATTCCGTTATTGAGCCAGTCCATGGCAAACCCGAAACATTCGCATTTATAAAACTTGAATATTATCTCCTGGTCGAATTCGCTGATATTTCCCTGGGATAAAATAGGCTTAAGATACTGTGTTACCACATATTCACATACTTTCCACAGGTCACGTTCAAAAATGTCGCGGTTGACTGAATTAAAAATATGCAGTATCGCTTTCCTTTTTACCGACACAAACTCTAAGATAGCCTTAAGACCTGTCTGCATCGAATCTATCGTACCATACGTGTGTATGATCTCGTCCGCGTCCTCGGTCACTATCTCCTCTATCAGCGCCGGTATATCCTGATAGTGATAATAAAACGAATTTCTGTTTATGCCGCACTCCTTCACCAGCTCCTTGACCGTGATCTGGTTTAGCGGCATATCTTCAAGCATTTTTAAAAATGTGTTCTTTATCTCTCTTTTGGTGAAGTTTGTCATGATCTTACGTTTCCTTATCTTTGATATTCCTTGTTCACCGGTATGTATGTTTTATTTGATCTCTGCCGCCCAGGCAAGTGCCTCATCTATGTGAGGCCTGAAGTTTTCCTTACCCACCTTCTTAACAAATCCGCTTTTCTCCATGGTCTTATACGGCTGCTCATTCACATGCGAGAATACCAGGGTTATATTGTTAGCGGCACATCTATCATATAGCTGCTCCAGTGAATGCATGGCAGTGGCATCTATAGCGGGCACACCCCTCATCCTTATAACGATAGCCTTGGTAAAGTCCTTAAATGAAACTCCCGAAAGCTGATCGGCATCTCCGAAGAACATAGGACCGGAAATCTCGTATACCCTTACATGCCTCGGTACATCTTTATAATCAAGACCATCCGGTGCTTCCTCGGGATCGTAGTATTTCCATCCGCTTATCTTGGTCTCATCGCTCATCTTCTTCATGAAAAGTACGCATGCGCATATCATTCCTGCTTCAATGGCTACTACCAGATCAAATACGACCGTAAGGACAAAAGTAAGTACCAGAACTATTATATCACTTCTGGGAGCGGTCTTACACAGATGCACGAAGGTTCTCCACTGGCACATATTGTAAGCCACCATGAAAAGGATCGCTGCTATCGCAGGCATGGGTATCATAGCCGCATAAGGCATAAGGAATACCAATACCAGTACAAGTACTATCGCGTGTACCATTCCGGCTATAGGAGTTCTTCCGCCGTTTTTAATATTTGCTGCGGTTCTCGCTATAGCACCTGTAGCAGGGATACCTCCGAAAAGCGCAGATCCGATATTTCCCGCGCCCTGTGCAACCAGCTCCATATTCGATCTGTGATGCGAATTGATCATGCTGTCTGCGACAACACAGGATAAAAGCGATTCTATCGCTGCAAGGATCGCGATTGTAAGTCCGTCAGGTGCCACATTTCTAATGGCACTCCAGGATATTTCCGGAAGTCTGAATGAAGGAAGCTCATTGCTTATACTGTAAAGATTACCGATGGTATTTACATTCATGTTTAAAAGCTTAACCATCAGGATACTGACTATAACAGCTATGAGCGATCCCGGGATTTTTTCAGATATAAAAGGCCATACTATAAGGATTGCCAAACATACTACGCCGACCAGGACAGCCTGCCAGTTAATGCTTCCTATATTTGTACCTATGGCTTTTATCTTATCCATGGTCTCGATATTCTCAGTACCTGCAGGATAAGAAAGTCCCAGGAAATCCTTTATCTGACCGATGAGAATAGTTACAGCTATACCTGAAGTAAAGCCTGTGGTGATAGTATAAGGTATAAACTTTATAAGAGAACCGAGCCTTAAAAAGCCCATTATGATAAGAATGATACCTGCCATGATAGTAGCCAGTATCAGACCGTCCATACCGTTCCTCGCTACTATACCTGCAACTATAGTAGCAAATGCAGCGGTAGGTCCTGCTATCTGTACACGGCTGCCGCCCAAAAATGAAATTATGAAACCTGCAACTATAGCTGTATAAACACCCTGTTCAGGTCCTACCCCCGAAGCCAGTGCCAGAGCTATAGAAAGAGGCAATGCTATGACTGCAACGATAAGTCCTGCCACAAGGTCTGTTGCAAACTGCTTTCCGCTGTACTTAGTAAGTACACTAAAAAGCATGGGTTTTAGTTTATCCTTTTTCACTTCGTCTCTCCCTAAATAAACATAATTCTTATAACTCATTGATCATATATCTATTGCCGTATATGTCAAGAAAAAAACTCTGATCTGCTCATTAAAGCAAATCAGAGTTATAAGAGGCGACAATCGGATTCGAACCGATGAATCAGGGTGTTGCAGACCCACGCCTTACCACTTGGCTATGTCGCCATAATAAAGAAAAAACTCCCCGAGTTGGGCTCGAACCAACAACCCTTCGGTTAACAGCCGAATGCTCTGCCATTGAGCTATCGAGGAATAAACAAAATATGAATACTGTTCTTTCAAACTAATCATAAAGAACAAGAAGGGACATCCTTCCCGGAAAACCTTCAGGTCAAGCCCTCGGCCTATTAGTAGCAGTCAGCTCCATACGTTACCGTACTTCCACACCTGCCCTATCTACCTC
>CACYIR010000127.1 GCA_902774525.1 uncultured Lachnospiraceae bacterium | reverse complement strand
CAATCCGTGGTATCAAAAGATTAAAAAGGAGACCATAAAAATGGCAAGACGTAAAATAATCGCAGGCAACTGGAAGATGAACATGACACCTTCACAGGCAGTTGCACTTTGCGCAGAGTTAAAGGATCTGGTTAAGTCAGATTCAGTAGACGTAGTTTACTGTGTACCCGCTATCGACATCGTACCCGTTGTTGAGGCAGTTAAGGGCACAAACGTACAGGTAGGCGCTGAGAACCTCTACATCGAGGACAAGGGTGCTTACACCGGCGAAATCTCAGCTCCCATGCTCGTAGATGCAGGCGTTAAGTTTGTTATCATCGGACATTCAGAGAGACGTGAGTACTTCAAAGAGGATGATGCTTTCCTTAATAAGAAGGTTAAGAAGGCATTTGAGGCTGGCCTTACTCCCATCCTTTGCTGCGGCGAGACATTAGAGCAGAGAGAAATGGGCGTTACCATGGACTGGATCCGTCTTCAGATCAAGTCTGACCTTGTTGGCATCACTGCTGACCAGGTTAAGAGCATGGTTATCGCATATGAGCCTATCTGGGCTATCGGTACAGGCAAGACCGCTACTACCGAGCAGGCTGAGGAAGTATGCAAGGGTATCCGTGAGTGCATCGCTGAGATCTACGATGCAGCTACAGCTGATGCAGTACGTATCCAGTACGGCGGATCAGTTAACGCAGGAAACGCTGCAGAGCTTTTCGCACAGCCCGACATCGACGGCGGCTTAGTAGGCGGCGCTTCACTTAAGGCTGACTTCGGCAAGATCGTTAACTACTAATAGCTAACAGGGGACAGTTCTCTATTCCCGAACATAAATTATAAAATTTGGAGGATGCTCCGGTATAAATTTTTTATATCAGGGTATTCCTCCTTTTTCATTTTTGTGGTATAATTAGGTATGTTTTATGAGGAGGTGCATAAACTATGAAAAAGACATTTGTTTTGGGGATTTTAACGATTGTTTTTGCGGTTGTGATCACTGCACTTAATCCTGCCTTAGTCCAGGCCAAGATGAGCATACCTAAGGATGCTTTCGAGTACAACGGTCATTACTACTATTATTATAAGGGGACCAAGAGCTGGAAGGATGCCCAGTCAGCCTGCAAGAAGCTGGGCGGGCACCTTGTGACTTTCTCTAACGCAAAAGAGGAAAAAGCTGTTTGGGAATATATTACGAGCAAGAAGTATGATACCCCCGCATGGATAGGTATGTACAATGACGGTCTGTATGATTCCACATATAAAAGGTACCTTGACGAGTGGAAATGGGTCGGCAAGGAAAAGATCAAATATGAGAACTGGGCAAAGAACGAACCCAACCAGAGCAAATATCCCGGTTATGATACTGTAGATCTGTATGCAGCCATAGGAAAAGGTACGGAAGTATGCTCCGGCAACGATAAGGATACAGATCATACACCCGCATGGGGAGACTTTGATGAGAAGTACAGTGTTGATAAGGGCATAGTCAAGGGCTATATCTGTGAGTGGGATATCTACACAATATCAGTTAAGAATGCTCCGAAGACCATGGCCAAAGGCGATAAGGTAAAGCTCACCTATACCATAACCGACAAAGCAACCGGTTCTACGTTAAAGAAAGCTACGGCTACTTTTAAGAGCACAAATACAAAGGTAGCCAAGGTAGCTAAGGACGGTACCATCACAGCAGTAAAGAAGGGCACCTGCACTATCAAGGTGGTATATAAGGGATGTGTAAAGAAGATCAAGATAACTGTTAAATAAGAAAAGGATAATAATACAAGATGACATACAGAAATCTGTTTGCAGAAGCGGGCATACCCGAAGAAGAAGTAGCAAAAAGAGTAAGAGAATGCTTCGATACCATATATAACGGGCCCGAAGGTGTCAGATTCTACGAGAACGTAGGCGATGACATGGGATATATCACCGATACCGGTAATGATGATGTGCGTACCGAAGGTATGTCCTATGCCATGATGGTATGCGTACAGATGAATGAGAAAGAAAAGTTCGACCGCATCTGGGCATGGACCAAGAAGTACATGTGGATAGCCGAAGGGTGGGGACAGGGATATTTCAAGTGGTCCTGCAGTCTGGACGGTACCGTGAGGGGACAGGGACCTGCTCCTGACGGTGAGGAGTACTTTGCTATGGCGCTTTTCCTGGCTTCCCACAGGTGGGGAGACGGAGAAGGTATATATAACTACTCCGAAGAAGCTAAGGCGATACTCCGAGCCACTCTTCATAACGGTGAAGCGGGCAGACCCGGTAAGCCTATGTGGAACCACGAGAACCATTATATAAAGTTTACCGATGAAGCCGAGTTTTCCGATACATCATATCATCTGCCTCATTTTTACGAGCTGTTTGCCAAGTGGGCCGATGAAGAGGACAGACCTTTCTGGAAGAAAGCGGCAGAAGCCAGCAGGGAATATATAGTAAAGTCCAGTCATCCGGTGACGGGACTCAGCCCTGAGTATTCGGATTATGACGGAAAACCGATGAATCCTGCCTGGGCGAAGCGTTTTAAGCAGCGTCATGACTGGTTCTTCAGCGATGCCTACAGGACTATAGCGAATATAGCCATGGATTCCTGCTGGAGCGGTGAGAATGCGGAGCTGGCGGACTTAGCAGCCAAGATCCAGAGATTTTTCATCGAGGACAGAAAGGGCGTAGATGACGGCATATTCGAGATAGACGGTACACTGGTGGAAGATCATGCCAAGCACAATATTGGCTTACTTGCTACCAATGCCGAAGGTTCTCTCGCAGTGCTCAATAACTCCAAGGCTGATGAGAAAGCTAAGGAATATGCAAGACAATATGTCTTAAAGCTTTGGAACACACCCATGCAGACCGGCAAGTACAGATATTATGACAACTGCCTGTATATGTTCGCAATGCTGGCATTGAGCGGGAACTATCGTATATATTGATTTTTGAATTGTCATCCTGAATTTTAGTGATGGATGACAATTGGTATTTATAAGGATAAGTCTTATTATAAACTTGAAAGGTATGACATGAATAGTAAATATATTATCGATACGGCTGAAAACAAAGAATTCCTTAAAGAAAATGCTCTTAGTCTCTTAAAGTTCGGACGTAAGTTCCCGTCACCTAATGGTAGCAGCTACTATTTAGGGGATGACGGTACACCCTGGACCGACAGACCGAGGGAGACATGGATCACGTCCCGTATGGCTCATGTATACAGCATCGGCAGCATGATGGGGACAGACGGATGTAAGGAACTTGCTGAAGCAGCCATTAAGGGACTTAGTGATGAATTACAGGATAAGGAACACGGCGGCTGGTATGCAGGTGTTACCGCAGACGGGGGGATATTACCCAATAAACAGTGTTATGCACATGCATTTGTGATACTGGCTGCTGCCAGCGGTAAGCTGGCAGGAGTAAAAGGAGCAGATGAGCTGCTGGAGAAAGCTTTAGCTGTATATGATAAGTACTTCTGGGATGAGGAAGAAGGACTGTCCGTTGATACCTGGAATACAGAGTTTACCGAGCTTGATACTTACCGCGGCGTAAATGCCAATATGCATACGGTGGAGGCATTTTTAGCGGCAGCTGATACGCTTGATGACGAAAAGTACCGTGTAAGAGCAGGACGTATCATAGACAGAGTAGCCGGCTGGGCGAAGGAAAACGGATACCGTATACCCGAGCACTTTACATCGGACTGGCAGCCGGACTTAGAGAAGAATAAAGAGAAGCCTGACGATCCGTTTAAACCTTACGGAGCTACACCCGGTCACGGTATAGAATGGGCAAGGCTGATAACCCAGTGGGCTTTATCATCAAAGCTTAATGCAGATGCAGAAAAGCAGTATATAGATACCGCGTGCAGGCTTTACCGCAGGGCTATAGATGATGCATGGAACGCTGACGGAGCTCCCGGTATAGTATATACTACCGACTGGGAAGGTAAGCCCGTGGTACATGACAGGATGCACTGGACTCTGGCTGAGGCGATAAATTCTTCTGCTGTGCTGTACAGAGTAACCGGGGAAGCTAGATATGCCGGGGACTATGCAGAGTTTATGAAGTATCTCGATGAGACAGTGCTTGACCACACCTGCGGCTCATGGTTCCATCAGCTCGATGAGAAAAACAACCTTAAAGGAACCGTATGGCCCGGCAAGTCTGATCTGTATCATGCATTTCAGGCGATGAATATCCCGTATCTCGGTTGCGACATATCTATTGCACGTGCGATATACTGCAACTGACTAGTAAGAACACCTCTCGAGGGGAAGGCTTTACTTGTGTAAATTCCACTTGACTAAAATATTACACCGCATTATAATGTTAAGCGGCTTATTTCGGGGCGAAATTTTAGCCCCGATTTTTAATGTAATGAAGTGACCGGAGTATGGTCAGATCGAAGTTTGAAGGTAAAAACATTTTATATATGGAGGAAATATCATGGCTAAGAAACCGACAGTATTATTGATTCTTGACGGGTACGGATTAAACGACAAGACCGAGGGCAACGCAGTAGCTCAGGCTAAAACACCCGTTATGGACAGATTGATGAAAGAGTATCCTTTTGTTAAGGGTAACGCATCCGGTATGTTCGTAGGACTTCCCGACGGACAGATGGGTAACTCAGAGGTTGGACACCTTAACATGGGTGCAGGACGTATCGTATATCAGGATCTTACACGTATCACCAAGGAGATCCAGGACGGTGACTTCTTTAAGAATCCCGAGCTTCTCCGTGCAGTAGAGAACTGCAAGAAGAATGATTCTGCACTTCATCTTTACGGACTTGTATCAGACGGCGGCGTTCACAGCCATATC
>CACYIR010000126.1 GCA_902774525.1 uncultured Lachnospiraceae bacterium | reverse complement strand
AACTAAAGGGTTTTCTTTGATTATACAATAATATGATAATATGTCAACTTCAGCTTACTATCTTAAAATAGGTTCTGGCCGTGATGCTGTATATGGTTATATAGATAAGTGAGAATATCACAAATACGATTCCGGTACAGAGCAGGAATATGTTGGTGGTCGTGAGCAGCGCCATTATCTTTGAGAGGATGGAATAAGCTGCCAGCGTATGTATTCCTGCGACAAGCAGCGGGATGAAAAATACCATGAGTATCTGGCTTTTTATGGTCTTTTTTATCTCGGGCTTTGACAGACCGACCTTTTCCATTATCTGGAATCGGTTCCTGTCATCATAGCCCTCAGTTATCTGCTTATAATATATGATAAGTGCCGTAGCAAAGAAGCATACCATGGATAAAAGGATCCCTAAAAACAGGAGACTTCCGTTAAGGAGATATTCCTCTTCTCTTTCTTCCCAGCGTATTTTGGGGTTATAAATATTATATGAGACTCCTTTTGCTTCTCCTTTTTGATATAAATTATCACGGATTGTTTCAAAGAGCTCCATTTTCTGCTCTTCATCGCCCTCTATATCTGCGAAAAACTCTCCCCTTATCAATATTGTATCGTTACCGTATTTGTTTTTCAGCTCCATGTGGATCCGGTTAAAGGTGTCACTGTTTACCACGAAAAGAAAGCAGTTCCCGACTTCAGCCACACTTGATGAGAGAGGGTTCTTTTTTATGGTATGCTTGTTTACAAGCTCCAGACCAAGTACCTTCACTTTTTCAGGAGACCAGTTATCATTACTAAGCTTGGCAAAAGCCATCTCGTTATCATTTAAGCCGATCTGTTCACCGGTAAGGACATAGTATGTTTTATCGGTTATAAAAGTGATGGATTTTACATCGCTTCTTGATACAAAATTGTAGTTAAAGCTGATCCCGCCGTCATCGCTTTCGGCTGTGACCAATGTATCATCCTGCAGTATAAAGGGTATCTCCATGGACTCTTTAAGACCGAATGCAGTTACTTTAAGCCCGAGGCTGCCGCAGGCTTCCTTTAAGACAGCGATAGCTTCATCTTCAGTAAAATCGCGGCTGGTACGGTTATTATCCGACCATTCACGGAGGTTAAAATACATATCATGAGGGAACTTGTTTTCTATATCATCATCGATGCCGCGGTATAGCGTAACTGTCGTAGCTAACATTATGAGTACGCCTGTAGCGAGTATTGCGATACTTGCCAGTCCCGCAGCGTTCTGTTTCATTCTGTAAAGCATGCCGGATACGGAGATCATATGCTCCGGCTTATAATAAAAACTCTTTTTCTTTTTAAGTGCCTTTAAGATGAATATGGAACCTGCAGTAAACAAAAAATAGGTTCCGAATATCACACAGATCACCGCTACAAAGAAAAAGGCTAAAGCTTCCATAGGTTTTTCTATGGTAAGTGCCAGAAAATAACCTGTGCCTAAGAAGGCCAGACCGAGGATAAAAACGATCCACTTGATCTTAGGTTCTTTTTCGCCGTAAGAGGAGCTTAGCAAGAGCTCTGTGGTTTTAAGCTTTATCAGGGAGATACAGTTAAAAATATAGGTAAGCGCATATATCCCGACAAATATGATCATCGTAAAAAATAACGCCGAAAAACTGAATATCTTCAAGCTGCCTGTAAGCTCAAGCTTATAAAGGTTAAAAATGGTAAGACTTGCCAGTCTGTAAAAGAGAAGTCCGAGTAATGCACCTGATATTATCGAGATAGTATGGGTGATGATATTTTCTACCAGCATTATGTTTATGATATGCTTTTTCTCAAGGCCCAATACATGGTAAAGACCGTACTCCCTTTTCCTCTGTCTCATAAGGAAGTTATTGGCATAGAAGATGATGACCAGGGACAGTATGGATATAACAGTTATGCCTAAGCCCATGAAGATACCTAAATATCTCCCTCCTCTGGAATGATTAAGTGTTTCATCAAAACAGAGCGAGAACATGATGTACATTATGGCAAACAGCACTGCGGAGGATATGATCTGCGGCACGTAAAGCTTTAAGTTTTTCTTTAGACCGTTCAGAGCGGTTCTTATATAAAATTTGATCATGACCGGCACCTCATTTAAGAATTCTTGACAAGTACCGTGAGAGCTTCGGTGATCTTACGGTAGAATTCTTCGTTATCGGAGTCACCGCGGTACAGCTGATGATATACTTCACCGTCCTTTATGAAAAGAACACGGCCTGCATGGCTTGCAGCCTTTACGGAATGGGTTACCATAAGTATGGTCTGTCCGTTTTTATTGATCTGTTCAAAGGTCTCGAGCATGCTGTCGGTGGATTTTGAATCGAGAGCTCCCGTGGGTTCGTCTGCCAGCAAAAGCTTGGGCTCCGTGATAACTGCACGGGCCGCTGCCGCACGTTGTTTTTGGCCGCCGGATACCTCGTAAGGATATTTTTCGAGTATATCACTTATCCCGAGAGCGGAAGCTATGGGGGTTAGCTTCTCCATCAGTTCGTTTACGGGGACACGGCTGAGTACTAAGGGGAGAAGGATATTGTCCTTGATCGAGAAGGTATCAAGGAGATTAAACTCCTGAAATACAAAGCCGAGGTTTTTACGCCTGAAAGCTGCCATCTCGTTCTCTTTGACTCCGGAGAGTTCCATCCCGTCCAGGATGACACTGCCCGATGTGGGCCTGTCCAGTGCTGCAAGGATATTTAAAAGAGTGGTCTTTCCGCTTCCGGATTCACCCATTATAGCTACATATTCTCCTTTGTCGACGGAGAAATTAACGTTTTCAAGTGCCCTTACACTGTTTCCTCCGAGACGGGTTGTATAGATTTTTTGTAATTTTTTTACTTCAAGGATCGACATTTTTATAACCTTTCATATTAATTTTTGAATCAGCTGTTCATTACACGGTATATATTAGCACAAAAGAAAACATAAAAACATCTTTTTTGCTTACATTATTGCGTTATCATCTTACAATTTTGTAAGATTGGGATTTTTCCTGTTGTAAAATGATCAATGTTTTGCTATCTTTTTAATATAGAGTTAAAGATGATATAAATGAGGTAAAGACTATTATATGAACGGACTTGAACTCGCTTTTAAATACTATGAGGAATACGGTAAAGCATTACTTGATGAAAAGTTTCCGGATATATCCCGATATGTAACTATAGGGCTTGCCGGCAGCGGTTCCGAATGCTTCGGTTTTGATGATGATACTTCACAGGACCATGATTTTGAACCCGGATTCTGTATCTTTATCCCGGGTGAGGATATCATAGATGAGAAAACAGCTTTTTCACTTCAGCGTGAATATGATAAGCTTCCTTCAGAATACATGGGATTTTCCAGACAGAAAATGAAGCCTGTGGGGGGAAACAGGCACGGTGTTATCAGAATATCGGATTTTTACGGAGCAAAATGCGGAAGGCCGGACGGAGAACTGTCGGTATATGACTGGCTCGCTGTACCGGAGCACGCCCTTGCGGAAGCGGTGAACGGTGAGATTTTTAAAGACGGGGACAACAGCTTTTCTAAGATAAGAGAGAAGCTTCAAAAGTATCCTGATGATATAGGATTTAAGAAAATGGCTGGCTACCTGCTCACCATGGCTCAGGCAGGGCAGTATAACTACTTAAGATGCGTAAAGCGGGGAGATACCGCGGCAGCCCAGATGGCAGCATTCAGGTTCACTGAGGCGGCGCTCCATGTGATATATCTGCTCAACAGGCAATACATGCCTTACTACAAGTGGTGCTTCAGAGGTCTGAAAGAGCTTACAAAGCTCGGTAATCTGTATGATTCTTTGGAATATCTTATATCATCCGATAATGACGCGAAAAGGTCAGATGTAAAATCAGGCATGATAGAGGATGTGGCAGCTCTTGTGATAAAGGAGCTTAAAGAGGAAGGCTTATCGGATGCCGTCTGCTTTGACCTTGAAAAGCATGCATATTCCGTAAATGACAGGATAAGTGACGGAATGCTGAGGACCATGGATATTTTTGCCGGAGTATGATATGGAAATACAGAGAATACTGGATTTGAAGAAGCCGGGCGGCATCTTAATTACTGGGTAACGGAAGCTGAAGCAATAAAGGATGACCGCTCGGCTTTCACGCTCTTAAATGAGCTGGTCGGTTTTTACCGCATGCAGGGCAGGAAAGAAGAAACATTATCTGCCATAGACAGACTGCTTAAAGCAACAAAGCAGATGAACCTAAGCGATACGGTCTCGGGAGCTACGGCATATATAAATGCGGCGACAGGCTGCAAAAGTGCGGATATGGCAGCAGAAGCGCTTCCTTTATATGAGAAGGCACTTGTTATTTACATGCGTGACCTTTCACCGGCTGATACCAGGATAAGTGCACTATACAACAATATGGCACTGACATTAATGGAACTTAAGGATTACGACAGGTCGCGGGAGTTCTTCCTAAAAGCTTTGGATATCCTTTTTGTAAACGAAAACAGCGAAAATGAACAGGCCATCACGTTACTGAATCTCGCAGACCTCGCTGAGAAAACCATGCCTCAGGAAGAAGCGGAGGAGAAAATAGCGGAGTATATCGAAAAGGCAAAAGAGAAGCTTGATGAAAGCTTTTTAAAGAAAAACACAGGTTTTAAATTCACAGCCGAGAAATGTATCCCGGCTATAAAGTATCACGGATATTTCCTTGTGGCCATGGATCTCGAAGAAAAGGCAGCAGCCCTGTCTTTTCGGAAAATATAATTGATAAAACTACTAAAACGTTGTATAATAAGAAAAGATTGTGACTATTAATACTCAAAGGAGAACGTTATGGATTATACGGCTTTTGTTAATTCATTGAATAAAATAGCATGTGTAGTATCCGTTAAGAAAAACAATGACGGTTCCTTTGATATACCCTGCATTGAGGCAGCCAACAAGCCTTATCTTGATTCCGTAAATGTAGAAGTAAAAGATTTCGTACCGGGACGTCCATATTTTGATTATATAAACAAAGACTCCAATTTTGAAGCAATGACATATCGGTGTATTAATGAAAACAGGCTGATCCGTTCGGATGCGGAGTACGGATATTGTCTTTTCTCATATGATATTACTCCTAAAGCCGACACCGACAGATTAGCGGATGTATCACCGCAGACGGCCGTACAGGTGATCAAGACTACTCTTAAGCTTAGAGAAACAGATGATTTTAATAAAGCCATCAATTCGGTCATAGATGATATAAGAAAAGTCTGTAAGGCGGACAGGTGCTGCCTGCTGCTCACTGATTTTGCAAACCATACCTGTAAGGTGCTTGGAGACAGCGTTATTGAAGGCGACCATACTCCCAGGATGGACTCATATATCAACGAAGAGTTCGTAAGGATCGTGGAATCATGGTCGGCTATGATAGCCGGAAGCAACTGCTTTATCATACATGATGCAAATGAAATGGAGAAAGTAAAAGACCTGAATTATCCCTGGTATATGTCTATGAAAATGGCAGGGGCATATAATCTTGTACTTTACCCCTTACGCTCGAACAGTGAGACCATCGGATATATCTGGGCTACCAATTTTGATGTGGCAGACACCTTGAACATTAAGTCGATCCTGGGTGTTACCACTTTTATCCTCGCTGCTGAGATATCCAACCATCTTATGTTCAGACGTATGCAGAAACTGAGCGTTACCGACCTGCTTACCGGTCTTTATAACCGTAATGCCATGAACAACAAGGTATCGGATATAGTAAACGGGAAAACAGAGACTCCTGACGAATATGGTATAGTTTTTATAGATTTAAACGGGCTTAAAGCCATGAATGATAAGTACGGACATGATGCGGGCGATGAACTGCTTAAGAGTTCGGCGGCTATTTTGAAGGAAGTATACCCTGACTGTGATATATTCAGGGTGGGCGGAGATGAGTTCCTCGTATTTGCTTCAACACTCTCAAAAGATGAATTCTATGCACGAGTGGAGTTACTGAAGAAGAAATGTGCTGAGTCTGAAAATGTCAGATTTGCTATAGGTACATGCTTCGAAGATAAGCTGACCGATGTGAGGGATGCTATGCACATCGCAGATGAAAGTATGTACAAGGATAAGGATGACTATTATGTGCAGCATCCTGAGCTTAGATACAGAAGCAGCAGACTGGATTAAAAAAGATGTTGACTTACCTATTTACCCTGTAGTACAATAGGTGAAAAGTCAAAGGGTGGTGACATTATGATATCGACAAGAGGACGATATGCCATAAGGATAATGCTGGATCTGGCAGAACATGATACAGGTAAGTACATACCTCTAAAGGATATAGCCGAAAGACAACAGATATCAAAGAAATATCTTGAGATCATAGTGAAGGATATGGTAGCGGGCGGCATGCTTGTCGGAGCAAGCGGCAAAGGCGGCGGTTACAAGCTGTGCAGGAAGCCTGAGGAATACTCCGTAGGCGAGATACTGGACCTCATGGAAGGCACTATGGCTCCGGTAGCCTGTATCGCAGGACATGATGTGGTATGTCCCAGGAAGGACGGCTGCCAGACACTTCCCATGTGGGAGGAATACGATAAAATGGTACATGACTTCTTTTACGGAAAGAAGCTGTCCGATCTTATCAGAAAATAATCGGACAGACGAAAGGGAATACAATGGAAGATATCAATATAAAAAAATGCGGAGAGAACAAAGAAAACTGCATAGACAATATAGTCAGGAGCATCCTGTCGGATTATGACGGGGAAAAGAATATTGATGCCTTCAATATATATAATAAACCGGATAAGGATGAAGTAAGAGACATCCTGTTTAAGCTTATAAGGATCGTATATCCGGGGTATTTTAAAGAGAGGGCGTATAAGATATATAACCTGAAAAACAGTCTGGCCGTAACGCTGGAGGATATATATTATCATCTTCACAGGCAGATAGAGCTCGCACTTGAGACAGGTAAAAACAGAGGGGCTCTTACCGAGGAAGATAAGAAGAACAAAAGCGAAGAGATCTGTAATGCCTTTTTTGAAAGGCTTCCCGCCATAAGGGAGATCATAGAGACAGACCTGCTTGCTACATTTGACGGGGACCCGGCAGCAGGGAGCTTCGAAGAGATAATACTTGCTTATCCCGGACTTATGGCTATCACGGTATACCGTTTAGCTCATGAATTATATAAGCTGAATGTTCCGATCATCCCCAGACTTATGACTGAGTATGCCCATTCCGAGACAGGTATAGATATCCACCCCGGTGCTACTATCGGCAAGTACTTCTTCATAGATCACGGAACCGGCATAGTAGTAGGTGAGACTTCTATAATAGGAAAGAATGTCAAGATATATCAGGGCGTGACCATCGGTGCGCTTTCCACCAGGGGCGGTCAGAAGCTATCCGGAAAGAAGCGTCATCCTACCATAGAGGATAATGTGACCATATATGCAGGTGCTTCCATCTTAGGCGGAGAAACCGTGATAGGAGAAAACTCGGTAATAGGCGGCAACACCTTTATCACAAGCTCGGTACCTGCCAATACCAGGGTCAGCATGAAGAATCCCGAGATGGAATACAGGACTTATGAAAACAAAGTGAAAAAAGAAGAGATCGCTCAGAGCGAAGAGTGGTTCTATATGATATAACAAAATGGAAAATGCGAATTTATGGCTGTAATAACCTCTTTACTTGTATGGTAAAGAGGTTATTGATTTTTTTTATAACACAAGATAAAATATTTTTACTCTTAAAACCTATTGACAGAGTAGGTAAGTGGTGATATACTTCTGCTAATACTAAAAGGAGAGGAGCGGTTAAGATGTTTAATTTCAATTATTCTGAATTAAATACAGTCATGTGTTGCCGAATGCGTAATTCCCGGGTATGTGATATGACCGGGGCATTCAAGAGTAACTCCTTATGCCGCTGCTTATCGCAAATATAGAACGTGCGTGTTCGATTTTATGCCCATATACCCGGGAGACTGAAAATCGCCCCCGGGTATTATTTTGTATGGAGGGTAAAGGATGATAAATGAAATATGTTCTTTTACTATACCGGGTTCGATCAAAACATTGATGGAAAAGCATGCACAAAAGGTATATCCCGGGGAGTGCTGCGGAATAATGCTGGGTAGAAAGAAAGAAAACGGTATTTCTGAGATCGTAAAAATATATGAAGCCGAGAATCTGGAAAGACAGATTACGGGTACAGACAGCAACGATGTTTCAAAAATCAGTTTTGAAATAGATCCCCTCACCATATACAAGGCCGAAAAACAATATATGGAGTCGGGGTTGGAGATTATAGGGTTTTACCATTCACATCCGGATAAAGAAGCTATACTTTCCGAGAAAGATAAAAAAAGAATGCTTCCCGATATGCTGTATGCTGTGCTTTCCGTGACTTATAACGGATGCAGGGATATACGTATATGGAGGATCGACAAAAACTATTGATAAAGAAGGTAGAACAATGAAGGTATATATATCATCTACGTTACGTTCGTTTTTTGAACGCAGGACGGAAACAGAGATAAACGGAAATACGATAAGAAAAGTACTTAACACTTTGACAGATGAGTATCCTGAAGCAAAAAAAGGGCTGTATGACGAGAACGGGAAATTAAGGGAATTCATAAGGATATTTGTCGGAGATGAAGACAGAACAGGTTCTGAATACCTGGACAGTGTCCTTCCTGAAAATGCAGAAATCCTGCTCCTGCCTTCTATAGCAGGCGGAGCACCGGAGGAAAGTATCATATCCGATGAAAGGCGAAAAGCTGAAACTCTTGATGATGCGGAGATAGACAGATTTAACAAACACCTTCTGTTGCGTGAGATAAGTGTTAAGGGACAAAAGAGGATAAAGGCATCTAAGGTAGTAGTTGTAGGTGCAGGAGCACTCGGGTCACCTGTTATACAGTATCTGGCAGCTGCCGGAGTCGGAACCATAAAGGTGATAGATTTTGATACAGTAACGATCGGTAACCTTCAAAATCAGGTTATCCATTCGACCAGAGATGTTAAAAGACCAAAGGTAGCATCGGCGAAGGATACTATAAAAAATATCAACAGGAACATTGAAGTCATTCCTGAAAATGTGAAACTGGATGCCGATAATGCGGTATCACTTATAGAAGGCTTTGATCTGGTGATAGACTGTACCGATAATTACAAGACAAGATATCTTTTGAATGATGCCTGTGTATTAACCGGTATTCCGCTCATTTTCGGTGCCATATATCAATATGAGGGCCAGGTGAGCGTTCTGAATTATAACGGAGGCCCGTGCTTAAGATGTCTGTATCCGGCACCCCCTGCACCGGGACTTGTACCCACCTGTGCAGAAGGAGGATCTATCAGTCCTTTGGGAGGTATTATCGGAAGCATACAGGCAAATGAAGCACTAAAGCTTATCATAGGTATCGGCGAGCCGCTTAGCGGAAAACTGTTAAGCATTGATACATTAGGGCTTCGGTCTAACTTTTTAAAGGTAAAAAGAAGATGTGATTGTGCGGTATGTGGTGATAATCCGACCATAACAGAGGTAGAGGATTTTGATTATGAAGAATTCTGCGGACTGAAAGAGAATGAAGGCGAGTTACCTGTTGAAGGCTTTACTGCAGAGGAATTGGCACACAGGATCGCAAACGGGGATCCGATCACTATTGTAGATGTGAGAGAACCTCACGAAAGAGCAATCCAGCGTTTCCCGGATGCTCTGGTCATACCGATAGGGCAGCTTGCAAGACGTCAGAAGGAACTCGATCCGCAGCATGATACAATATTTATATGCAAGGAAGGTAAGAGAAGCATCTTAGCAATAAATACTTTAAGAGAAGCCGGATACAAAGGACCTATGTACAACCTTAAAGGCGGTATGGATGCAATGAAGGATATCATCTTCTCACATGAGGGCGGCTGGCTGTAATGCATTTTACGTCATAAATGTC
>CACYIR010000125.1 GCA_902774525.1 uncultured Lachnospiraceae bacterium | reverse complement strand
CAGAGACAGTGAATAAACTTATTCACTGTGGAAGGACTACGGTAATACGATCATGACCATGAACGGAGATGGAAAATTCGAGTGCTACTGGAAGGATATCGGAAATGCGCTTTTCCGTGAGGGTGTTAAGTTCGACTGTACGAAAAAATATCAGCAGATCGGTAATATCACCGTGGAGTACGGAGTGGACTATCATCCCGACGGAAATTCATATATGTGTGTGTACGGATGGACCAGGGATCCGCTGGTGGAGTACTACATCGTAGACAGCTGGGGAAGCTGGCGTCCGCCCGGAGCTACAGCAAAGGGTACCATCGAAGTGGATGGCGGCACTTATGAGATATATGAGACCACCCGTGTCGATCAGCCCTCCATCGACGGCAATACCACGTTTGAGCAGTACTGGAGCGTACGTACTTCCAAGCGTACGAGCGGTACCATCTCCGTGACGGAGCATTTTAAGGCTTGGGAAAAGCTCGGGATGCAGATGGGCAACCTTTACGAGGCGTGCCTTACCATAGAGGGTTACCAAAGCAACGGCTCGGCAGAGGTATACTTGAATAAAGTGACTGTCGGCGATACCGGAAAAAACGGTGGAAACGGCGGTAATGGCAACAACGGTGGCAGCGGGAATAACGGTGGTTCCAACAATGGTGGCAGTGGAAGCAATGGAGGCACCAACACCGTCACTAGTGGCACCAAGTTTGAATGCGAGTCCATGACTTTAAGCGGTCCTTATGCAGGTAATACCTGGTCGCCTTTTAGCGGTGCGGCACTCTATGCAAACGATGACACCGCATCTGTCACTGTGAATCTTTCCAAGGGACTCCATGACTTCACCCTCCGCGGTGCATCGGACGGGTCGAACAAGGCCAAGGTAGACCTGGTGATAGGAAATGAGACCAAGGGTACATTTACATTCTCCGGTACAAGTGCCACGGATAAAACCATTAAAAACGTAGCCGTAGCTTCCGGCAGCCAGACAGTAAAACTGGTGGTTACCGCAGATGACGGAACATGGGATGCATTCCTTGACAGCCTTACCATATCGGACAGCGCCATAACTGCTAAAAAGCCTAAGTGCTCGGCTAAGCTCACGTCCGGTAAGACCGGTGTAAAGATCACGACTGCAAAGGCTGATTATGCGGACGGCTTCTATATCTACATGAAAAAGTCCGGTGAAAAGAAATACCATAAGGTAAAAAAGATTACGAAAAACGGGACTGCGAAAAGAAGCTATACGGTCAAAAACCTTGAACCGGGTACGTATTACTTTAAGATAAAGGCATATACAAAAGTTAATGGCAAAACTTACACCGGTAAGTACAGTAAGACCGTAACGGTAGTAGTACCATAATCAATCAGAGGGGAAAAAATGAAATATAAATATTGTCTCCTGGATCTGGACGGGACTCTGACAGATCCGGGTATAGGTATCACAAACTCCGTTATGTATTCACTTAAGAAGTTCGGTATCGAAGTGGCGGATAGGAGTGAATTATACAGCTTTATAGGACCGCCACTGCCGGATTCTTTTAAGCGGGTATTCGGATTCAGTGAGGAACAGGCAGATAGGGCGGTCACCTATTACCGCGAGTATTTCCGCGATAAGGGTATATTTGAAAATGTGGTATATCCCGGGATCCCCGAAGCGCTTGAGCAGCTTAAGAGTAAAGGTGTGATAGTAGCGCTTGCGACCTCAAAGCCGTATGAGTTTTCCGTGAGGATACTGGATCATTTTGACTTAATGAAGTACTTTGACTATGTCGGTGCGGCTACCATGGACGGCCGTATATCCAAAAAAACTGATGTGATCGCGCATCTGCTCGAGGAGATCGGGGACGTGGATAAGAGCACGGTCCTGATGGTAGGTGACCGTAACCAGGATATAGACGGAGCAAAGGCTAACGAACTGCATAGCGCGGGTGTCTTATGGGGATACGGCAGCCGCGAAGAGCTGGCGGGCGCCGGGGCAGATTTTATTATAGAAAATCCGGACGAGTTGGCAGATCTGTTTTAATCGATCACAGGGATGGTTCTCTGATTGAATTGGGGGGTGAAGCACAGATGAAAAGTTCGGTCAGAAAGAGGGCAATCTTTATATATGTCGTATTGGCTGTATATACTGCATATGCAACGGCTCTTTACGGAACGGGATTTGTGTCTGCATTTATCGAACTAAAAGAGATAAAAGATGGCAAAGAATACGGGACTTATGATTTTTGCGAACCAATTATAGGTCCTCCTTTAATGATATTTACCATGATCGTTATGGCAATAACACTGACGGTCCTCATCGGAGCTGCAGTCATGACGGGCAAGGAACTGAAGAGGGTCTTAAAGGAAGACACATACAAACGGTATTCCCAGTTATCAGATTCAGAATTTATTGAACTGGTACTCTGTATTATTGCATTTTCGTTTAACATAAACCTTGTATATAATCTGAACAACTTTTTGGAGAAGCTGGTTGATAAAACAATGAATATATGTTTGGGAGTATTCAGTATTTTGTTAGTACTTATATTGTTGAATCTGTATAAATGCCATTCTAAAAGTGATTCAGATTCCGGTTGACGAACATAGAATCTGGTTTTTTCAATATACGGTAAAAAGAGTTTGGAGGATGATAATGGAAACACGTTTACAGGAGAAATGTGACCTGTTTATAAAAAACCGGGAAGCGATAAGCAAGAAGTTCCCTTTTGAGAAGAGTCTCATGAAAGCGGCTGCGGCCCTTATATTTACAGGAGTAGGAAAAGAAGCGGATGTGGAGAGACTGGGTGAGTGCAGAAAGCTCCTGGCAAAAAGAAAAGGTGCATTCTCTACATTCAGGGCTGTGGTAGAGCTTCCGCTGCTTACAAGGATGGCACTGTCGGAAGATCCGGAGCAGTGTCTCGAAGATGTGATAGCTGTGAATAAGAAGCTCCAAAAAGGAAAAATCTTTGATAACGCTTATATCATCCTCGCAGCAATCCTCATCTGTGACCAGGGAAAAAGCGACCGTGTTGATGAGGTGATAGAAAAATATAACGAGCTATTCAAGCGTATGGATAAGAAGCATCCGTTCCTTACCTCGGATGAGGATCTGTCCTATGCGGCACTTATGGCTCTGTCCGACAGGGATACGGACCTCATCTTAAAAGATATGGAGGAGTGCTACCTATACCTAAAGAAAAACTGCAAGTTAGGTGCAAGCTCCAATGCGCTGCAGGGAATAAGTGAATTGTTTGCGATGACGGACGGAAATCATCAGGAAAAATGTGAAAGGATAGCCGCTCTCTACAAACTGCTTAAGGAGAAAAAGGCGGAAGTAAGCGACGGTACGGAATTTACTTCTTTCGGACCGCTGGCTGAGATAGATGCGGCAGGGGAAGTACTGGCTGATGAGATAGTTGAAGCCGACGCTTATTTAGAAGAGAACAAGGTTTTCAGTTCCTCTTCCGATAAAAAGACCAGACTGATGATAGCTGCTATTCTTGTGGCACAAAGCTACGGTATAGTTTCACCTGCTGCAGGGAACACATTCATCACCGGTTCCCTTGAGATCATCAAGGCCGGACAGACCGCATTAATGGTGAACATTATCCTGAATGTGGCACCTTCCATGCTTAGCAGCTGCTCTAAAAAAGAAGAGGAACACGCCACAGAATGATTGATAGAGGTTGATCAAATGAAAAAAAAGAAGCTGGTGTTTGCCTCTGACTCGTTTAAAGGATCTTTATCGAGCTATGATACTATCGAATTGCTTACTTCCGCTGCAAAAGAAGTATTCGGGGATGTGGACTGTGTCGGCATACCTGTGGCTGACGGCGGGGAAGGTACTGTGGATGCATTGATCGCTGCGACCGGCGGGAGCAGGATATATGCGGATGTACATGATCCGCTGATGGGGAAAATAACTGCATATTTCGGAAAACTGGATGATAAAAAAGCCGTGATAGAGATGGCTGCGGCTTCAGGACTTACATTGCTGCCAATAGAAAAACGGAATCCTTTACTTACCACCACCTTCGGTACGGGCGAACTGATAAAGGTGGCTTTGGATCAGGGGTTTACAGATCTGTATGTGTCTATCGGCGGAAGCGCCACCAATGACGGCGGCATGGGATGCGCCAGGGCTTTGGGCATAAAGTTTTTAGATACTTGCGGAAACGAGCTTGAAGGCAGGGGACAGGACCTGGAAAAAGTAGCCTATATTGATGTATCCGGGCTTGATGTGCGTATAAAAAAGTGCAATACCACAGTGCTTTGCGATGTAAATAATCCACTCTGCGGAGAAAACGGAGCCACATATGTTTTTTCGGCACAGAAAGGTGCCGATAAGGAAATGCGGGAAAAGCTTGAAAAAGGCATGATAAATTACCGGAACGTGATAAGGAGACAGTTCGGGATCGATCCCGACAGTATTCCCGGCGGAGGGGCAGCAGGTGGCTTAGGGACCATGCTGAAGGTTTTCTTAGGCGGAGAAATGAGGCCGGGGATAGATACAGTACTTGACCTTACAGGCTTTGACAGCATTATCAAAGATGCCGATCTTGTGGTCACAGGTGAAGGCTGCACCGATCTGCAGAGCTGTTACGGGAAAGCGATATGCGGCATAGGTGAAAGAGCAAAAAAAGCGGGAGTACCTGCCATAGCTCTAAGCGGTTCATTAGGACCTGGAGCCGAAGAGATATATAAGCACGGCATTTGTTCCCTGGTAACTACATCTGATACGTCATAAGACGGGATTCTGATCGAAAAAGGAGAAGATATGGCTAAAGTTACGGATAAGATCATCATCAACGGAAAAACCGTAAAAAACAGGATTACAATGGCCCCGACAGTCAAATTTGATTTTGCCGGACCGGACGGAATGGTTACCGAAAAGCATATATCGCATTATACGGAAAGAGCTGAGGGCGGTGCCGGGCTTATATGCGTGGAAGCTACGGCGGTCACTCCTGACGGCAGATTTGCACCGAATCATCTGGGGTTATGGGAAGATGCCCAGACAGAAGGCCACAAAAGGATAGTGGATGCCTGTCATAAAAATGATGTAGTGGTATTAATACAGCTGAATCATACAGGTATTACCGCCAATCCCATGTTCGGTACCATAATCGGCCCGTCCGCGGTACCGACCAGAAGCGGGGAATTATCAAAAGAAATGAGTAAGGAGGAGATACGGTCTATGCAGGAGAGCTTCGTTTCGGCAGCTTTAAGGGCTAAAGAAGCGGGCTACGACGGGATACAGCTGCACGGATGTCACGGATATCTTATCAATCAGTTCATTTCTCCGAAGACTAATCTCAGGACTGACGAATATGGAGAGAACAAGGCATTGTTTGCCAAAGAGATAATACAGGAAGTACGTGAAAGGTGCGGTAAGGAATTTATCATATCCGTGAGGACTCCGGGTGCCGAACCTGATGTACAGCATGCTATAAATATTGCTAAGGAATATGTAAGTGCCGGCTGCGATTATCTGCAGGTATCACATGGAATTGACAGCTTCGGTGTCAATTTAAAAGCAGAGAGTGAGCCGTACAGTGACCTGTGTGCGCTAGGTGTAAATTTCCATCCGGAATTTAAAGGAACGGTACCGGTATCCTGTGTGGGCGGCCTGATGACCCCCGAGCTTATAAAATATATTATAGAAAACGACCTGGCCGATACGGTCGATCTGGCACGTTCCGTTCTGGCAGATCCGCAGTTCCCAAATGCAGTACTTACCGGTTCAGATTACACTAAGTGCTATGAGTGCAGGCGCTGCCAGTACGGGCCCATGACAGATCATAAATGCCCGGCTGATATGTTGTAATTAAGAATGAAAACAGACAGATTAAATGACTTAAGAAAAGGCAGGGAACTGAACCGAAGGGGACAGATATCCTTAGTGCTGATGCTGAGCTTTCCTGCCATTATGTCCATGATATCGACCATAATCATGGAGTATATAGATGCTTCCATGGTCGGAAGCCTTGGCTCTGACCGCTCGGCAGCCATAGGAGTGGTATCCACTACCACATGGCTGGTGTCCGGACTGTGCTCGAGCGTCGGTACCGGATTTACAGTCGGACTGGCACACCGGATAGGTGCGGGCGAGGATGCGGAAGCGCGAAAATATGTTAAGACCGGATTCCTGGCAGTATTATTGTTTTCAGGGGTACTGCTGGTCATATCGGTATTGATACACAGACTGCTCCCGGTATGGATGGGAGCTGAGGAGAAGATACTTGATGATGCTTCCGATTACTTCCTGATATTCGGACTTTCCCTGCCGCTGATGCAGATCACTCATACCGGTGCGGGAATGCTGGAATGCAGCGGCAACATGAAGCTGCCGGCGCTCCTTAATGTCGCGATGTGTGTCCTTGATGTAGCTTTTAATGCGTTCTTTATATATGAAGCAGGGCTCGGAGTTAAGGGTGCAGCATTGGGAACTTTTTGTGCTCATGCGGTAGGTGCCATAGGTATACTTTTTTCGGTGCTTATCTTTTCAAAGAAGCTGCATCTGCGTAAAGGTGAGCACGGACTGTTAAGCAGGGATAAGCTTAACGGGGCGATAAGACTGTCGGTCCCTGTAATGGTGAGCTCCCTCATCATGGGATTTGCATACGTACTGTCGACGAAGATAGTATCCCCTCTGGGGAATATCGCGATCACTGCCAATTCTTTTGCGATCACGGCCGAGAGTCTGTGCTATATGCCGGGATACGGTATCTCGCATGCTGCGGTGACGCTGGTCGGGCAGATGAAGGGCGCCGGGAATAAAAAGCTGGAAAAAGATTTTGCATATATGACGGTGATCACGGGCATGGTATTTATGGCGCTTTCAGCGGTGCTTCTTTATATATTTGCTCCCGAAATGATCGGTATAATGACTGAAGAGGCAGAGGTGAGAGAACTTGGCACAAGGATCCTCCGTATAGAAGCCTTTGCGGAGCCGATGTTCGGTGCTTCGATCGTAGCCGAGGGTGTGTTCAGAGGCATGGGGAAGACCAGGATCCCCACGGTGCTCAACCTTATCAGTATGTGGTGTGTGAGACTGCCCGCGTCATATTTTGCAGCCGAAAAGTTCGGTCTTGTGGGCGTATGGTATGTAATGTGCCTCGAGCTGTGCTTCAGGGGCATCATATTCCTTGTATCATTATGGAATGCATACAGAAAGAAATCGATAAATTTGGTACTAAAGTAATTTGTCAGTTAAGCCGATATAGTAATTAGAAAACAGAATGATAAGAGCAAACCATCTGAAAAGGTGGGGCGCAAAGCTATAAGGGACTAAAGGAAATACATGGTATTTCCAATGTCAGCCAGTTGCCGTTCGTAAAGTAAGAATTAAGAACATTGCAGACTGTCCCTGCAATGTTTTTTTGTTTAGGGGGTGAGAGAGTTGAAAGGTTATCTGACATTGGCCGAGGCGGCTGAAAAATGGAATGTGACTTCGCGATTGCTGAGTCTGTACTGCAACACCGGCAGGATCGAAGGCGCAGAGAGAGCCGGAAAGATATGGCTCATACCTGAGGATGCCGTAAAACCTGCGGACAAACGGGTTTCGTCCGGAAAGTACATCGGCTGGAGAGAGAAGTTCAAGAAAACTGAAAACGAAAAGAAAGTAATGTAAAAGCATCCAAAAGGGTGCTTTTATTATGCTCAAAATTGACCGATATGTTGGCAACATAAGACATGGAAATTGCAATTCTTTTATGATATAGTTTAGAATGTGAAAATAGGCTGACCAAACAGGAGGTTAACGATGGCAAATCTGATCATGCGTTTTCCGGGAGGAAAACCCAAGGCACTGACATTAAGCTATGATGACGGAGTGGAGCAGGACGAGAAGCTCATCGAAATAGCTGAAAAATACGGTATAAAAGGAACTTTTAACATCAACAGCGGGTGCTTCCCTGACGATGATGTGGTATATGCTCCGGGGACCATACACAGGAGGATGCCGTTATCGAGGCTTAAGGCAGCATATGCAAAAAGCAGCTGGGAGATCGCGGCGCATGCATATACTCATGCCGCACTCGTGGGACTTCCCGGTAATGTGGCTACCGATGAAGTGCTCCATGACAGGATGAAGCTGGAGGAGCTGTTCGGAAAAGTGATAAGGGGCTTTGCATACCCTTACGGAGCATTCGATGACAAGAGCGTGGAGATACTTAAAAACTGCGGTATCTGCTATGCGAGAACTGTCATTTCCACCCGTGACTTCCGTATCCCTCAGGACTGGCTGAGACTGCCCGCGACATGCCATCACAACGATCCCGAGCTTATGAACCTCGCCGAGAGATTCATAAATATTAAGAACAGCTGGTCACCGATGCTTTTCTACCTGTGGGGACACAGCTATGAGTTTGAGCAGTTTGACAACTGGGGCGTGATAGAGAAGTTCGCCGAAAAAGTAAGCGGAAAAGAAGATATATGGTATGCGGCCAATATCGAGATATATGATTACTGCCATGCATTCCGTGAGCTTATATTTAATACAGCAATGACAGAGTGCATCAATCCTACCTCGACCGATGTATGGTTCACATATGGGGAGAAGGACGTACATGTACCTGCCGGCGGGGCTGTAAAATTCTAAAGGGCAAAAACTTTAAAAAATGTAATCAATCAGAGAACCGTCCCTGTGATTGAAATTTCAAGATTTTTATGGTATAGTAAAATAGAACAGGTATTAGATAAATTAGTAACGGAACAGTAATATGGTTAAAGAAACAAAACGTGTCAATTACATAGATAACCTGCGGTGGATCACGGTCTCGCTCCTCGTGCTGTATCATGCGGCAATGGCGTATAATACATGGGGAGAGGCCAATTATATCTTTTTTGAAGAGGTAAAGCTTTTAGCTGCCATAGTGGTGTTGATAAGTCCGTGGTTTATGCCGTTCATGTTCATGCTCGCAGGAATATCCTCCGCATATTCCTTAAAGAAAAGAGGCTATAAGGCTTTTATCCTTGAAAGGTTTAAAAGGCTCGGGATCCCGTTTGTATTCGGAATGCTCGTCATCAACCCGATATTAAGTTACATAGCCGATGTATATCACAACGGATATACAGGCGGATTCATTAAGCACTACGGGGTGTTTTTTACAAAATATACGGACCTTACCGGTTATGACGGAGGGTTCACACTCGGACACTTCTGGTTCGTCGCTGTACTTATCGTTATTTCTCTTTTATCGTGTCTCATAATAAAGCTTGCGGACATCTTTAAAAAGAAATACGTAAAAAACATAAGAAAATTTAAGATCATAGGCGGTGTGCTGCTGGCAGCCGCAGCCATAGGTACATTTGAGGTATACGCTTTCGGAAAAAGGATCATAACATATCTGGCAGTGTATCTGCTCGGGTATTACTTCTTTAAGGACAGGGAGTTTGTAAAGAAGATCGCGGTATACAAGTGGCCGCTTACGGCAGCGTTTGTTGCTCTGTCGGCAGCCAATACCGTCATATATATTTTTATAGGCGGAAACGAGACACTTAACACCATATGCATGTACGGAGCTTTCATATCCGGTATGCTGGCGCTCATTTCCATCGGGCACGATCATCTGGATTTTACCGGGACTTTTTCCCGGTTCAACTCCAGGATATCGTATGTATACTACATTATACATTATCCGATCGTGGTGCTGTGCCAGTACCACTTTGATATGGTAAATCTCGGGCATATCATTAATTTCTTTCTCACACTTGCGATCGCATATCCTTTTACGGATCTGTGGTGCTGGGTGATCGATAAGACAAAGTATTTCCGGATATTATTCGGTTTAAAGGGTAAGAAATAATCAATCCATAGTGTTATTGACTTTAAGATAGAGAGGTGACAGGGTGAAGAGCAGGGGCTTGATAGACAAAACGTTACATTTTCTTGTGCATAACAGTTTTCTGTTTACGGTTATTGTTATGGGTCTGGTCCATGCTACCCTTTTGCTCATAATGCTGATAGCAGGTGTAATGCCGCTGGTATATCTGAATGCGGTCAGTGTCATAGTATATCTGTTCTGTACGGTACTAAGTAAATTCGGACATATCATGCCCGTGTATATCAGTATACTTTTAGAGGTAAGCATTTACTCGGTTGCCGCCACTTATTTTCTAGGCTGGCACAGCGGAACATACTGCTTTATATGCTCCATCATCCCGATCATCATCTATTTCGGAAGCTTTCTGTTCAAGCCGGAAAAAAGATGGATCATTGCCCTGATCTATACGGGCAATTTTGCACTTTATATCTTTTTGTATTTCAGGTTTCATGATGAGATGCCGGTATATGAACTGTCACATGCAACGGGTTCGGTACTGATGATCTTTTCGTCGTTTGTAGCTGTATTTTCGATCATCTTTTACAACACGATATATATCTATACAAGCGAGTCCGAAAGAAACAATCTTGAGAAGAAAAATGTGCAGCTCTCGGATGACGCGCATAAGGATGCACTGACGGACCTGCTTAACAGACGAGGGTTTCTGCCTGTGATGGAAGCGCTCATGAAGGATGAAAGGACCAGGAATTTCTGTGTGGCATTCTGCGATATAGATAATTTTAAGCGTGTGAACGATTC
>CACYIR010000124.1 GCA_902774525.1 uncultured Lachnospiraceae bacterium | reverse complement strand
TCTGTACCGGGATAAAGGATCAGGATGAAAAGATAGTAAAAGCAAACAAGGGCAAGATGCTCCCGATAGCGGTACTTGCAGTGGGTGCCGTATTGCTTGCAGCAGGACTTATTATGCTTATATCAGGCAGCGGAGCAGAGGGCTCATCTGCGGCAAAACTGGTCCTTGCATGTGCCGGTGCAGTAGCTGTCATAGCAGGTATTATATTATATATTTCGAACCGCAATGAGCTTAAGAACCTTGCAAAAGAAGGAACGGAACTAAGACAAAAGAGATCCGACCTCGAATTAAAGATAAAGGATACACAGGTATCGGTGGAAGAATACCTTGACCGCTTCGGTATAGAGTTCAATCCGGAGCATGTGCAGGATGACCTTATGACCGTATCAGGACGCTATGCCGAGATAAATGCACTGCGCAGCAAAAAGGAGAAGGCAGCCTCAAGCGGGACCGCCGAAAGGAAGGACGGATTAAAGGAAGAGATATTATACTGTCACCGATATGCTGACATCCACACCTTTAGGAAGCATCAACGGAGACTTCCTGAAAGGCAAGCTTCACGACCTTGAGGGCGCATGCGGGAAATACCGTACACTTTCGGAAAAGGAACAGCTCTACGACAGGACTGTGGGAGAGTATACACATCTCAGGCAGCAGGTGGAGGAGTTCTTTAAGAAGTACGGCTTTGGTATGGAAGAAAAGCCGGACGAGCAGCTGCTGTCCATCCGGGATATGGCGGATGATTATTATGATGCGGTAAAGAACCTAAAGGAAGCACAAAAGACCCTTGCCGAATTTGAAGAATTAAAGAAGGAAGAGTTAAAAGAAACACCGGGCGAGCACGCCGTAAGCTTAAAGGATGCTGAAAAAGAGGCCGAGAAGATAAATGCCTCCATAGACAATGCAAAGCAGAACATACTGGCATATGAAAGCAGGCTGGACACCCTCAGGGAAAGCTTAGACGAATGGGAGGAGCTCGGAGACATCTTAAAGGAACTTAAATTAGAGCAGGAGGAGGAAAAGAAGCTTTACAAATACACAAGCACAGCCAAGGATGCACTGGTAAAAGCCAAGGAAACCATGACCTCGCGGTATGTAAAGCCGCTCTTAGAGAGCCTTAAGACATATTATAAGACTATAACCGGGCTTAACCCCGAGGTACTCCATATGGATGCCAATACCAACATAACCATAGACGAAGCCGGACTCCAGCGTGATGCGGAACTGTTCAGTACCGGATACAGGGACCTGTTCGGTATAGCACTTCGCGTAGCCTTTGCCGATGCCATGTACACCGAGGAGATACCGTTCCTTATCATGGACGATCCCTTTGTAAACTTAGATGACAGCAAGCTTAAAAACGTAAGAGAGTTTTTAAAGATACTCTCCGAAAAATACCAGATATTATATTTTACCTGCAGTAATTCAAGGTAACCGCGAGGCATTTATACATATAAATTTTGGTTGTAAATCATGCCTTTTTATGGTACTATATTCATTGATGAATATCGGTGTAGCTTACGCCGAAAAAGGGAATAAAATGTATTTTGAAAGGGGTTTATCATGGGAAAAACAGTTATATTGGAGCATCCGCTTATACAGCACAAGATATCATTACTGAGAGATGAGAGAACCGGCACCAGGGACTTTAGAGTATTGGTCAGCGAGATAGCCATGCTCATGGGATTTGAAGCGTTAAGAGACCTCCCGACCAAGCTGGTAGAAGTAAAAACACCTATCACTACAGCCAGGGTACCTGTACTTGCAGGAAAAAAACTGGCAGTAGTACCGATACTTCGTGCAGGTCTCGGTATGGTAGACGGTATCTTGAGCCTGGTACCTTCCGCTAAGGTAGGACATATCGGTATATACAGGGACGAGGTAACACATGAGCCTCATGATTACTTCTGTAAGCTTCCTAAGGGTATAGACAACCGTCTGGTAATCCTGCCCGATCCCATGCTTGCTACAGGCGGTTCGGCCATAGCGGCAGTTGACTTTATAAAAGCTAAGGGCTGTAACCATATCAAGTTCATGTGCATCATAGCAGCTCCTGAAGGGCTAAAGGCTCTGCAGGAAAAACACCCTGATATAGATATATACGTAGGATGCCTGGATGACCACCTGAATGAAAACGCCTACATCGTACCCGGCCTCGGAGATGCCGGTGACCGTATATTCGGTACAAAGTAAGATATATACTTGGAACGATTCTTTTCCAAGCCTTCCCTTTGAGGGGAAGGTGGTCGCGAAGCGACCGGATGAGGTGTAATACATATTGCAGACAGTACCTCGGGAGGACCGTAAGGCCCTTCCGGGGTAGATTTATCAATAGGAATACAAAACGGAGACTAAATGCATGAAGAAAAAGATCATTTACGGAGCAGCAGCCGCACTGGTACTTGCACTGGGCATAATCATAGGCATAGTGCTGTCAAAGGGCGGAGACGATGAGACTCCGGAAGGAAACACCCCGAACACCTTAGTGCAGAGCAACGGGACCGAAGGGGATAAAAGCAGTGAGCCCGCAGGCAGCGGGAACTCCGGTAACGGTAAAACTGCAGAGGATCCGTCGGATGTAAAAGCTTCCGATATCGGCCAGCCCATCATGCCCGGCGGGAAAGATAACAATACAGAGTCCGTCGGTGACGAAAATAAAACGGAAGACGGCACCGATACTCCCGTTAATGACGGGAATGGGACAGATACCACTACGCCTGCCGTAACAAGTGCCCCGAGTGGTAACGGAAGCGGGACAGACACGGGAAAAACTGACGGAAAAGACACTCCGACGCCCATAGTAACCGGGACTCCCGATGATAAAGGAACCGCTGATGGAACGGATATAGGAACCGGCACGGGAGAAACCGATGGAAATGATACTCCTACTCCCGCAGTAACCGATGCACCTGATGATACCCCTACTCCCGCGGTTACCGATGCCCCGGATAACACCGAGACCGGTAAAGGTACCGACACAGAGACCGGCACCGGAAAAACAGATGGAGATGATGATACCGGCGAGATCAAGAAGCCCGGCGAAGTCATAATAGCTAAGCCCGTAGCGGTGATAGATACAGGTAAGCTTACCGAAAAAGGCAGCGGCTACGAAGGTACCAAGGGGACAGGAAAGTACAACTACGGCGAAGCATTACAGAAGTCCGTCCTTTTTTACGAGCTGCAGCGTTCGGGCAAGCTCCCCGATAAGGTAAGATGCAACTGGCGTGGGGACTCGGCTCTAAATGACGGTAAGGACAATGGCGTGGACCTTACAGGCGGCTGGTATGACGCCGGCGATAACGTAAAGTTCAACCTTCCTATGTCATATACTTCGTCCATGCTCGGCTGGTCCATCATAGACGACGCAAAAGCTTATGAAGAAAGCGGACAGCTGGCATACGCCCTCGGCAATATCAAGTGGGCAAATGACTATTTTATAAAATGCCACCCTTCGGACGAAGTATATTACTATCAGGTAGGCGACGGCAATCAGGACCACTCCTACTGGGGTGCGGCCGAGACCGTGGAATACCGCATGAGCAGACCTTCATACAAGGTAACGAAGTCCAGTCCCGGCTCAGCGGTATGTGGAGAGACCGCAGCATCGCTTGCCATTTCTTCGATCATATATAAGAACATAGATAAGAGCTACAGTGACCTCTGCTTAAAGCACGCCAAATCCCTGTACAAGTTTGCCCGTGATACCAAGAGCGATGCGGGCTACACTGCAGCAAACGGTTTCTATAACTCCTGGAGCGGCTTCTATGATGAGCTCGCATGGTCGGGCGCATGGCTCTACTGTGCTACGGGTGATGAAAACTACATCACAAATGCGGAAGCTGACTACAAGAATGCAGGGCATGATTATAACTGGGCTATGTGCTGGGATGACGTGCATATAGGTGCGGCAGTGATGCTGGCTAAGCTCACCGAAAAAAAGACATATAAGGATGATGTGGAAAAGCATCTCGACTGGTGGGCAGGAGTATCATCGGACCATATTACCTACTCGCCTAAGGGTCTTGCATGGCTTGACAGCTGGGGCTCACTCAGATACGCCACCACCACTTCATTTATAGCACTTACTTACGTGGAGTCGGGACTCTGCCCCGCTTCTAAGGCAAAGGCATATACCGACTTTGCAGAAAAACAGGCCAACTATGCACTCGGCAGCAGCGGAAGGTCATATATGGTAGGTTTCGGAGAGAATCCTCCGAAGAACCCTCACCATCGTACAGCCCAGGGGTCGTATTGCGACAATATGAATGAGCCCAATCCCGCCAGACATACCCTCTACGGAGCACTGGTAGGCGGTCCCGATGCAAATGACGGCTATACGGATGTGGTATCCGATTACAATAAAAACGAAGTAGCATGTGACTACAATGCAGGCTTTACCGGACTTCTGGCCAAGATGTACAAGAAATACCACGGACAGACCCTTAAGGACTTCGGTGCGGTAGAAAAGATTGATACCAACGAGTTCTACGTGCAGGGCGGCATCAATGTGGACGGTACCGACTTTATAGAGATAAAAGCTCTTATCTGCAATGTATCGGCATGGCCGGCACGAGGCGGTGAAAAACTCGAATACAGGTACTACGTAGACTTGAGCGAGGTATATAAGGCAGGAGGAAGCGCTTCCGACATCCAGGTCACCACCAACTATATGGCAGCAGGAAAATCCGGAGGACTCAAGGTTTGGGATGAGGAAAAGCACATCTACTACTTAAGCGTGGACTTCTCTGATTCCGTGATATATCCCGGAGGACAGGACAAATATAAGAAAGAGATACAGGTAAGACTCCGCAATCAGAAGGGTACCTGGGACAACTCCAACGATCCATCGTTTGCCGGCATGACCAAGGGCGGAAATGCACTGCTTACCGCATCCGCACTATATGAGGACGGAAAGCTGATATTCGGCAGTGAACCTGCAAAGGGCAAGAATGCAGGCAAGACCGTAGTAGCCGGTGACGGCTCGGGCAGCGGTACCGGCACGGGTGGCAACGGAGGCTCGGGTAACGGTGGAAACGGTGAGAGCGGCAACGGAGGCAACGGCGGAACAGGCGGCGGAAATGTTGAAGTAAAGGGCACAGCCAAGAACGAAAACGTATCCGTAAGCATAGAGTATGACAATACTTCATCATCTTCATCCAGCATATCCGGACGTATGAACATAGTGAACAACAGTGACGGCACCATAGCGGTGAAGGATCTGAAGATATTGTTCTACTTCACAAATGAGGATGGGAAGCAGCTTACATTTGAATGCTACCACACCTGTATAAACGGAGCCTCAGGTTCTCGTATACACAGCTTAACGGCTGTTCAGGCAGCTTCTCTAAGGCAAGCGGAAAGAATGCGGACACGGTATGTGAGATAACCTATACCGATACAAACGTATTGGGAGTTGGAGACACCTTAGCCTGCAACTTCGCCATCCATCATACCGACTGGTCAAATATGAACCTCACCAACGATCATTCGGTAACTGATGCAGGCAACATAGTCATAGAAATAAAGAAAAAACAGATATTTGGGAACAAGCCGTCGTAAGACGGCTTGTTCCCATTTTGCGTATAAATCCGCTGAAACAGGGTAAAAAATGTATATTTCAGCGGATTATAAACAAATTTAGTATCATAATCCGCTGAAAAGTAATGTTTGCAAACTTTCATTTGTACTATAAAATAATGTTTGTAAACATCTTTTTTGCACTGATAACCATATCATCGTCGGTAATGATATATTTCTTCAATGGCTGTTTTGATGTTATATTTTGTTATAACTTTTCTTTTATAACTTGTTATAACTTATAGCTTCGTTTTATAACTTGTTATAACTTGTTATAACTTTTGCCAATGGTTTTAAAAATATAATTTGTTATAATGTTATAATATGGGAAAAAGTGTATAATGTATTTTCTCAAAATTTTTTGAAAAATAAGACCAACACCCATAAAAAACGTACTTATAAGGTGAAAGCGCTTTTAAGTTTAGGAAGGGAGGTGGATAACATGGATGACCAAAAGATCATCGAACTTTACTTTGAAAGAAACGAACAAGCTATAAAAGAGACGGAGAATAAATATGGCAAGCTCTGTCAGAGAATTGCATATAATATCCTTAATGATCATGAGGATGCAGAAGAATGTGTTAATGATACTTTATCAGGGATATGGAATGCAATTCCACCGGCTAGACCGGTCAATCTTATGGCATTTGTAAGTAAGCTTGCCAGAAATCTTTCATTGAAAAGACTTGAATTTCTTAGTAGAGAAAAGAGATGTGCCGACATGACAGTTTCTCTGGATGAGTTAACTGACATTTTGCCGGATGAGAAATATGTTCCTGATATGAGAGATGAAGATGTAGGCAAGTTGATCAGTATCTTTCTTCACAAACAGAAAAAAGATGTCAGAAAGGTATTTATACGCAGATACTACTTCTTTGATTCTATAAAAGAAATATCAGAACAGTTTTCTTTTACGGAAAGTAAGGTTAAGAACATGTTATTCAATACTCGCAAAAAATTAAAAGAGTATCTAATTAAGGAGGGTGTTGAGATATGAAAATACCAAGAATTGCTGAAGCAATACAGAAAATAGATGATGACCTTATAGCTGAATCAGAAGAAAAAAATGTTCAAAAAGGAAAAAATGTGTGGTACAAAGCTGGATTT
>CACYIR010000123.1 GCA_902774525.1 uncultured Lachnospiraceae bacterium | reverse complement strand
ACCGAAAGGAGATCGATAATATCATGGCAACCCTTACAATGATCCAGAAAGCTCTTTCCCTTAAGGAAAAATATGAAGTATATGACGGCGACACGTTAAAATATTATATAGAGAGACGTAAACTCATGTCCTCAAAGCCTGCTTTTGACATTTCGGTAGAATCCGGTGTTATTGCAAGCGCTGAGGTTACCGCCACAGGCTCACCCCTTATTTTCAAACTCACATTTAACGGTGAAGACGCAGGCGAAATACGCTACGACGGTGTAGCAGGAATAAATAAGCTGGTATACGAAGCAAAGGGTATCGAAATAGACGGCAACAGCATGCTCACCGAGTTCACCGTAAAAAAGGACAAAAAAAGCATAGGCACCATAAAGAAAAAGATTGTTTCCTTTAAGGATACCTATGCTATAGAATTTGAATCCGAAGGAGATTCACTCCTGTTTACTGCACTTACGCTGGTTATAGACGAGACCTTCCACGGCTGACAGCCTTATCCGGCAAGCACCAAGCCGGTCTTATGCGGACTACACTCTCATGTAGTCCCCGGGCTTATACTGGCCGCTCTGAAGCAGGTACTTTGCCCTTAACAGAGCATCCGCAAGCTCTCTTGAGTTATTGCGGCATAAAGTAAGCGTAAAGTCGATTTCTTCAAAGAACTGGGCCGGAGTCACTTCCAGACGCTGATGTACGTTTTCCGCTTCATTTTCCATCAGGCGGATGAACTTACCGTCTTCAAAACTCCAGATATCGCGCTTTATGGGCGACGTGCTCATTTTTCTTATAACTTCAAAACTGAATGCGGTCTCCTGAGGCATCAGGAACGCCCAGCTTCCAACCTCCATTACTTTTCCGGCGGCTATGGGAGCTTCTTTTTTCTTCTTTTTGAAAAGATAGAAAGCAAGCGCACCGACGGGTATCACAAATATCGCGATAAGGATGATGTCATCGATAAGGTTGTAGTTCGGGACCATATCGTAATATTCCCTGGCTGTTTTTCCGCTCGGAGCTATGGAGCTTTCCGCATCGGATCCGCCGTGATGGTGTCCCTTCCAGTCCTTGTCGCATTTCATAAAGTAAGCATAGGATATCTCATCAACTCCGTTGTCATCCCAGGTCACATCCATGTTGTACCATTTGCCCTGATACTGTACCCTGTTCCAGGCATGGTTGCCGCCTATCTCTATGGTAACGGGGATATCGAGCTCGCGCATGATGGCATAAAATGCAAACGCATATCCCGTACATGATGACCTTCCCTTGCAGAGTGCACTGTATGCACCGCCTTCAAAAGCCACGTATCTGTTAAGGAGCACCAGGTAATCGTGTACAGCCTTTATCTTTTCATAATCGCTCTCAAGGTCCTCGAACTTGGATGCTATTTTCTTTACACGCCTCTCCGCCATAAAATTGGCATAAAGTGACGGCTCGCTCAAGTGCAGATGCACCTCATATCCCTCAGGCACACGTGTATATTCGTATCTTAACGCATAAAGCTCACATCCGACATAGCTTCCGTCTCTGGTATTTCTTTCCAGGATGGAGTCAAAATCTATAAATGTCGGCGGGAAAACGGAAGTAAAATATATCTCTCCCTTACCCTTGCTCATGGCAGTATCTATCAGGTTGTTGATCTCCGGGACCGTAGTCGCTACCTGATCATACCTGTACGTATCGCTGAATATTACAAAACGTACAAATATCAATACCAGTATGAGCACCAGTACAACAGTGCCGACTACTTTTTTTGCTCCACCCTTTTTTTCACCGTGCATTTTTCCAAGTTCCTTCCTACATCACCTGTAACTTATTGTTTTCCTGTGATACCGCATCGTCCAGCATCTTCCCTATGACACCGGAGCTAAGCTGTGCATCGAGCAGATCATCCGATGCAGCCTTATCATATTCTATCTTTAATAGCTTTATGGTCTTATCAAGGTTTTCAGAGATGATACCTAAGCATTCCCTGCTGTTCGGTGTATCTATACCGTTTTCCGCGATTTTATGATACATCTCAAGTGTCTTCTGTGTCTCCGGAAGATAGAAGAACTTAACCTTGGCCGCAGCGGTCTTGTTGCCCGTCTTCATCAGGCCTTTTAAGAGATTGTTGATCTCCTCGGCCTTGGCTTTTACCGATGCGTCCTCTATGCCTTCCAAGTTCAGCTCATGATCACTCTTCTTAACGCTTATCTCTTTTGCCTTTGTCTGCTGCTCCACTATTTTCTTTCTGTACTTTTTCTTGGTATTGGTGATACCCTCTTTTATCTTTCTCACATTGTACTTGCCCATGATCACGGCAGACGCCACCACCACGAGTGCAAATACCGAGACGGATATCGGGCTGAACGAAAGAGTACATACTATGCCGGCCGCAGCCGCTAAGAATATGCATATAAGATTGGATAAAAAGCTGTACGAGAACTCGCTCTCGTCCACCTCTATCTCCGAATCGGGTATGTCATCTATACTTTTCGGCGGGTTAAACGCCTCTTCAGCCGACCTTCTCTTAAGATACTGATATATCGCATACTTTAAATACGAGTTGTCAAAATCTATCTCATAATCGTCATACTTACTCTCTTCCACGCACCTGTCACATACAAGCACGTCTTCAGAGATTGCAGTCCACTCGAGGCCGTACAGTATCACCTGCTGCCCCTCGGTAAATACTACATCTCTCTGCTCATCCTTCTCATATTCGATGACGGGGCGCATCCAGAGTGTGGTATCCGAACAATATGTCCCCTTACGGTCTACTACGCCTTCCTCATTTACGAACCCGCACTTTTTGACCTCAAGCTCTCTTCCGGATTCTATCCAGAACTTTCTGCCGGGGTTGGGAAGGATATATTTATTTTTCTCGTATTCGTCTTCCTTTAATATCCTGTATATCATTTCTTCTCCATTTTTGCCGGAAAGGAGCTGCCCCCCGTCCGGACATGCGGTCCAAAACTCCATCATATATTATAATATCAGATTGTCCCGCACAATAAACCCGTAAAGTTACAAAATGGCGCAGTCTAATCCGCAGACTGCGCCATATATTCTCTTTTTTAATAATTCTCAAAATACTTCTTTAATGTGGTAAGATCGGTAGCTCCGGGAATCTCATAGAAAGCGATCACTATTACCTTGAATCCTATCTTTCTCGCAGCCACTAACATCTTGCCCTTAGTTCCGTCGCTTGATGTAAAGTCACCCGATGCAGCCTTGTAAGTGTGTGAACCCAGTGCCAGGTCGGGCTCTCTTAGATAACTGCCCGTTCCGCTGGAAGTAATACTTCCGACCTTGTTGCCTTCAAGTATGCTGTCTTCCGATGAACCGAAGATATTGGCGGGGAATGAAGTATCTGTACATGTCATGATCAGGATAGCCACATTGTTATTATACGTAGCAATCATGTTAATATCGACATCCAAGTCCATTTTTTCTCCTGCTGCCTTGAACTCGGAAACTCTCTGATTGACCTCCTGTGAATCGTAACGCAGCCTGCTGTCAAGCTTAACCTTGACCTCGGCCCAGTCATTTACATAATACCCGTCTCCCACACTTCCTTTTGTATACTCTACACCGTTGTCGTTCTTGTTACGGTTCATATACTTCATAACAAAAAATCCGACTATCAGCACAATTATAAGCACTATAGCAAGCGGGAATATCTTTGCCAAAACACTCTTTTTCTTCTCCGGCTCGGCATCAAACGAACCTCTGTTATAAGGAGTAGCATAGGAAGGCTGCTGATATCCGCCGTCCCTGTCGCTCTTATATTGCTCATAATGGTTGTTTACCGTGGTGCTGAACATTTTCTGCTTGGCAGCTTCATTGGTAAGGCTCTGTTCTCTCTTATTCTTAACAGACTCGTTATCAAGTCCGTATCTGGTAGGTACCACTGTCTGATCCGGCTCACCCTCGGGACGCTTGTCCGATATACCCATGATGGGTGCCTTGCTTAAGTCGTCTCCGACTCTGTACTTTCTCTCCCCGTACAGTCCGCTGTTGACCGGTGCCTGATCCTGACTAACAGGCGGTTCAGGTTCAACAACCTTTTCCACTGTCTCCTCGACTACCCCTGCTGCCTCCTCAACTTCTCCGCTTACCTGCTTTTTAAAGCTGGCAAAAGAAGCATTGGGATCAAACGATGTAATGGTAGGCTTTGCTTCAGGCTCCGTAGTATCAGCTCCTGCTGATGCAAATGAATACTTCGGCTTTTCATCCGCCGTTTTTCTCACGGCTGCCGCATCGGAATAGCTCATGCCGCATGACGGGCATACAAGGGCGCTGAATATCTTCATTGCCCCGCAATTCGGGCACTTATCAGCATCAGTAGAATATCCGTTAAAAGTATTCTGGTCACTCATGTCAGGTCCCCTTTCATTATAGTCCCCGTTTAATACTTACCTTTTCCGTATTGTGTATATGTATACATACTATGATTATCCATATTTTTTCGCCATCTGTCAAGTATTTACGTGATTTTCATAAAGAAAAATGTCACTTTTTTGGGCATAAAAAATCGTGCAGGCATTTTACTGTCTGCACGGTCTTTTGTGTTCATATTGAATTCGGTGGCGCTCCCTTAGAAGAGCTTATCCCGGTCATCCTTCGATCATGATGGTCTTCTTTTCAGGAATCTTCGGAGCTTCCTTCTTAGGGATATCGAGCTTAAGGACACCGTCCTCAAACTTAGCCTTGATATCTTCCTCGGTCACGTTCTTGCCGACAAAGAAGCTTCTCTGCATAGCGCCGGAGTAACGCTCCTGACGTATCAGTTTACCCTTCTTATCCTTCTCTTCCTTGTCAACACCCTTGGAAGCCGCTATGGTCAGATAACCGTCCTGAAGATCCAGGTTGATCTCATCCTTCTTAAATCCGGGCAGGTCAATGGCTACTTCGTATTTATCATCATGCTCCTTCACATCTGTCTTCATAACGTGAGCAGCATGCTTACCGTAGAGCTTCTTGTCAAC
>CACYIR010000122.1 GCA_902774525.1 uncultured Lachnospiraceae bacterium | reverse complement strand
AAGGATTTCGCGTAATAGACATAAAAGTAGGACTGTAGCAGATAAACATATCAGATACAGTCCTACGCGAAATCCGATATTCGTATGCAGGGAATAATATCTGCAATCCCCGCCCTTACAGAACCAACACTTAGTTATAATAGTTCCCGGCCGCATCCGTCGTCCCGTACGCCTTCGCGGTCTTGACCGTGCTCACATACGGACTTAAGCTTGCATCAGCCGATATCCACAGCTCACTCTTGGTCAAGGGATTCGAGAAAGTATTGTTGCTTATCTCGCCCGAGATACCGCCGAACACTGCTACAGCCTTTCCGTCAGCTTCTCCTGTGCAGTTATCCTTGAACACATTCTCAGTGATCTTAACCTTGCCAACTTTCAGCTGAATGGCATTTCCTTTGTTATCTTTTATGGTACATCCTGTAATGGTTGTATCAGTATCACCGTCTACGAAAATTCCGTTTGCACTTCCGTTCATTATGGTACAGCCTGAGATGCTTACCTTGCTCTTGCCGGCTATATCTATGCCTCTTCCGGTGCTTCCCGAGATAGTCATGCCGCTAATGGTAAGGTTACCGCTTTCCATGACGTTTATGCCCTTGCCGCCTGCATTTGTGATAGTGCCGCCGGTTAAGGTCACGCTGCAGTCGCCGCCGACTACGATACCGTTCTGGCCGGTCCCGCTTATGGTATTGCTGTCACCTGATTTGATGGAGCTTGAACTGTAAAGAGCTATGCCGCCCTTTCCTGCACCTGTGATGGTGTTGGATGAGACTACTGCATTCTTACTTCCGTCACGCATTGCTATGCCGTTTTCAAAAGGAGCGGAAGCACATGATACAACATTTCCTGTGATCTTGGCACCGCTTGAGGCAAGCAGCTTTATGGCATCCTCGGCAAATTTGGTGCTGTCAACTTTAGCAGCTCCCGAATAACGTGTAACCGTGTTATCGGTAATGGCTGCATCATCCACGTATCTTAAATAAATGCCTGATGAATGGCAGGTAATTTTGTTGCCGCTTATGGTCACATTCTTCATCGGGTACTTTTCCGAACCGTATATGAATATACCGATGGAAGAACCTGAATCCGCACCTGACTGGTCAAGGGTTTTCTTTAAAGTTATGGTATTATCCGTTATCTTGAGCTTAAAGTTATTACCTGATACCTTCATAGCCTTGACACCGGAATTGCGTGATACTATGGTGTTCTTTGCTACGGAGTCGGTCTTAACCTGTATGCCGGCACCTACGTTTTCCATCTTGTTGCCTTTGACTGTCAGATTAACGTAGTTATATCCGTATACTGCAGCATCATCCAGGTCATGGAAGTTGTTGTTTACTATCTTAATATTTTTGTGGTAGATGCCTTCGACCATGGTATGGCTTCCGACAGCTCTGGGGTAGTTGTAGATCTCACAGTTTGTGACGGTCACATCAGTACAGGGTGAATCGTCAAAAGGCTCACCATATGAGAGGATGGTATCGTTGTGGCAGTTATCAAACTGGATGGCTTCCTTTTCCACATCGGCACTGGGAGCCTTGTATCCGTATAAAGTACAGTTCTTGATGGTAACCTTCTTTACGCCGCCCAGCTCTATAAGGTGGGTACCGTAGCTGTTGCGGAGGGTTGCATTTATTATCTTTAAATTATTGGTATGGGCAAACATGAAAATGGAAGAGCTTGTCTTTTCATTGTACTGCTTAAACTCTGTATCCCATACACCGCCGTCTACCGTAATACGGGTGTTGTCGGAGTACCCGCCCTTGTTTCCGCGTACAGCATGCAGCATGTGCGCTACGGGATCCTTGGAATTGGGATTCTTCTTCATGTAGGTCTTTTTATCAAGCTTTAAATATGTATTTGACCCTATTACCAGAGATTTGCTTAAGTAGTAGGTGCCTGCAGGTACCTTTACCATGGCCTGCTTCTTCTTGGTACCGGCCTTGGCTGCCTCGTCAAGTGCCTTCTGAATCTCGGTTGTGGCATCCTGTCCGTCTTTCAGTTTTACATTGATGACTTTGGCATAGGATGCAGCCTTGATATCATGTATTTTTAAGGTGAATAAAAAGCAGAACATGAAAGCCAAGAATGAGAGTATGTATCTCAGCTTCGGTCTTGAGTTACGGCGTTTCTTTTCCTTTGACATGTGTACGCTCCTTTCTCAGATTCAATCACAGGGACGGTTCTTTGATTGATTTTTCAATCATAAGGCTGGTTCTATGCTTGACAGAATAAACCGTAAAATCGTCCTCATAATTGATGCACAATTGATATCAGTTCAAGATTCATTATAGCATAAGTCAAACGATTTTCAAACATTGATTTTTATATTGTTTTGGTGTATACTTATCATGGCAAAAAATGATATGACCGGAGGATCCCAATGGTAAAAACAAATTTGTTGTCTGAGACGGATTCAAAGAAGGTTATCGAAAGGCGAGGAAGGTTCAGCGTTATCGAGTATCTGCGTGATATTTCCGTTTCACCGAGCAGGGCACAGGAAGCTTATTTTGCATCCGAGATGAATGTCCGGAAGCGTCAGCTTGTCTGTGATATAGATGAAAAGACCGGCGTAATTATACAGGCCGGAGAGATGCAGATGATGATAGGTGATATCGAGGCTGCCACGGATGTTAAAGGAGTGGGAGACTTCTTTAAAAAGACTGTAAAAAGCCTGGTCACGAGTGAGACCATCGTCAAGCCGCATTATACCGGAGTAGGCACCTTAGTACTTGAGCCTACGTTTTACCATATCCTTTTGGCAGACCTTGATGAATGGGAAGGGGATGTGGTCATAGAGGACGGCATGTTCCTGGCTTGCGAGGATACGGTGGATGTAAGCGTTATCTCGAGGAAAAATGTTTCATCGCTGATACTGGGCAACGAAGGTATATGGAATTCCGTGCTTAAAGGCAGCGGGCTTGTGGCTCTGGAAAGCCCCGTACCTGCAGATGAGCTTATAGTAGCGGAGTTAAATGATGATGTGATAAAGATTGACGGAGATATGGCTATCGCGTGGTCATCCACACTTAAGTTTACCGTGGAAAAAACCACTGCGACTTTGGTCGGATCGCTGGCCGCTAAAGAAGGATTTGTAAATGTTTATTCCGGTACAGGTAGAGTACTTATCGCACCTGTAAGAGAGAATATCGGAATTAATGCACCAAGAGAGTAATTAGAGGTAACCTAAAGAAGGTGTAACCTGTAAAAGCAATAGAAATGTAACACGCAGAAACAAGATGCAAATATAAATGTCAGGATGACGGATAGGAGAAGGAGAATATATGGACTCATTAGCTATCATTATCGGTAATTCAATTAACGGGTTGATCTTAGTACTGGCCATCATTACCATTGCGGGGTTTGCATATGTTGTAATGAATATTTCCAAGCTTCAGAATACTATAGACGAGAAACATAAAAAGAAGCGTTCCACGGAGTTTACTCCCGGAGGTATCCAGAAGACTCCCGATGCATATACCTGGGAAGAGATACTGGAATACAAGGAGGAATATAATAAGATCCAGCTTATTTATTCAACCTTTGAGCAGTTTGTGCCCATATTCCCTCTGCTCGGTATCTTAGGTACCGTTGCCGGACTTATCCAGCATCTTGATGATATCAATAAGATGAAGGAAGCCCTTACACTTTCTATGTCTACCACTTTCTGGGGACTTATAGCTGCTATCGTTCTTAAATTTGCAGATGCCATCTTAGTCAGCAAGACAGTTAACAAGATGGAGCTTTACTTCGATACATTCGAGCAGAATTACAATATGGCAAAGGATAAGTTCGCACTTGACAACAAACAGGACCAGTGAGGTGTAACATATGGGTAAGAATAAAAAACCTAAATCCATAGGCAGACTGATCATAGATCTGACTCCTCTTCTTGATGTTATCTTCATAGTCCTGATAGTGGTTCTGGCAGGACAGGATACCTTCAATATGGAGGCTGACCAGAAATTCGCCGAGGCAGAAGTATATGTGAGTGAGGCAGATAAAAAGCTTGATGAAATGGAAGCTTTGGTTGACACATATGCTGAGCAGATGGCAGCCTATGATTCCTTGAGTGATTATTTTAACGCAGTGACTGTATATGCGTCCTATAGCCTTGAAAACAGAAGGCTGAGAACAGTATATGTTATGATAAACAATGAAGAGCCGGTAACATTGAACCTCACCCCGAGCAATACTGCAGAAACCTGGGCAGAATGCAAGAGGATGATTGAAGAGGTTATAAAAAAGGATGAGACTCTTCCGATGATACTTTCGATCAATTCCAACGGCGATGAAAAGATGCTTTACAGGGATGATGAATCCATATACGCTATTTTTAAGGATTTACAGAATGTATATCCCGGTATCATCAGCATCAGGTAGTTTTTAAGGAGAGGGTTTTATGAGCAAACCTACGGCGATCATATTGCTGGTAGTTCTGGCAATCCTCCTGTTCGGCTTGGGTAAGATATTGCTGCCGTCCATAAGAAAATATATCAACAGGATGCCCAAGGGCATATTTGTATTGCTTTTCCTGGTCATCGTATGTGCGGTGGTATATCTGGTGCACTACCTGTTTAACGGTGAGACGGGGGGCATTTCCGGTAACGAGAAAGCCGAAAGCGCATCTTCTCAGGAGGAAGATGAGAACACCAAAGTAATCAAGGAAAACTGTATAGTGTTAAGCGGTTCTGAGGTATATGTGGAAAATGAGAAAGCAGATACCGCTACAATAGAAAAATATATTGACTACCGCGTAGAAAACAATATTCCCGTAACTATAGTTGATGACTATGCCACATTGGCTTTAATGAGTGAGATCAAAGCATTGTGTGACAAAAAGGGTGTAAGGTACAGCGTAGAAAATGAAGAGTGGCTCAAATAAGAAAAAAATAATAATAACGGCCGTCCTGATGTTCCTGCTGTTTGCGGCTTATTTGCCATGGAATATGCCGAGCCTGATCAATGCG
>CACYIR010000121.1 GCA_902774525.1 uncultured Lachnospiraceae bacterium | reverse complement strand
GTTGCTGACGAGAAGGAAGCAAGAACTATCGCCGAAGCATTTATCGCACAGAGCAAAGAGCAGAAGATCTCCGAGACTAAGGCAAGACTGTCACTGGATGGCCTGTTCTCACAGATTGAAGCAGGTAATGTTAAGGAACTTAACCTTATCATCAAGGCTGACGTTATGGGTTCGGTTGAGGCTGTTAAGCAGAGTTTGGTTAAGCTTTCTAACGAGGAAGTTGTGGTACGTGTCATCCACGGCGGTGTAGGTAACATCAATGAGTCTGACGTTAACCTGGCAGGTGCTTCGAACGCTATCATCATCGGTTTCAATGTTAAGCCTGATAATACAGCTAAGGATATCGCTGAGCATGAAGGCGTTGAGATCAAGCTTTACAAGGTTATCTACAATGCTATAGATGATATTGAAGCTGCCATGAAGGGTATGCTTAAGCCTGTATATGAGGAGCGTATCATTGCTCATGCTGAGGTTCGTCAGCTGTTTAAGGCATCTCAGATCGGTGTTATCGCAGGTTCATTCGTTCTTGACGGTAAGATCGAGCGTGGATGTTCAGCAAGGATTTCACGTGAAGGCAATCAGATCTATGATGGTCCTCTGTCATCACTTAAGAGATTTAAGGATGATGTCAAGGAAGTTGCTGCTGGTTACGAGTGCGGTCTTGTATTTGAGAAATTTACTGATCTTGCTGAGCTTGATCAGATTGAGTTCTACAAGATGGTTGAGGTTCCCAGAACCTAATGTAATATTTACGGCTGTGAGCGGTGCTTACGGCCGAGTCCATCATCCCGCACATAATAAAACCATCACCGTTTGCAGTGATGCACTAGTCAATCGAATCCTATATCTCGCTTCGGACGCTTGCAATCGTCGGTCCGCTTGATACCGGACCGACTTGTGCTACGCTCGGAAAACGATTTGGATAATCGTTTTCCGCCTTGCTCGATATGTATTCGATCGAAGTGCATCGATACTGCTCACTTAAGGTTTTATTATGCTGCAGAATGATGTCCACTGCCCGCAATACAGCACCGCTCACAGCCTGTGTAAGTTTCGCCCATAAAGGCTTCCCCTTGAGGGGAAGCAGTCTGCGAAGCAGACTGATGAGGTGTTATTGTAACCTGCAAACCATCTTGTTTTTAAAAGAGGTATAAGTTAAAAGTATGAGAAAAAACAGTATTAAAAATATAAGGATCAATCAGGAAGTTCAGAAAGAGTTGAGCAATCTGATAAGGATGGAAGTTAAGGATCCGAGAGTTTCTCCCATGACTACCATCGTTAATGTTGAGGTGGCTCCCGATCTTAAGACTGCCAAGGTTTTCATAAGCGTTTTAGGTGATGAGAAGGCTCAGCAGGATACGATCAGAGGTCTTAAGAGTGCTGCTCCTTTTCTTAGAAGCCAGCTTGCTCATAACATGAATATGAGAAATACTCCTGAGCTTCGATTTATATCAGATCAGTCTATCGAATACGGCGTTAATATGTCTCATCTTATCGATGAGATTACAGCCGATCTTCATGATGATGAGGAATCAGGTGAAGATAATACAGATACTGAAGAATCAGATGAAGACTGCGAAGCAGACTGATGAGGAGTAATAGTTTTTAAAAAGAGGATTTTGAAAGTGGATTTAAAGAAATTATGGAAAAGGATAGAAGAGGCTGAACGCATCGGTATCTGCGGTCATATCAGACCCGATGGGGATTGTGTGGGTTCATGCCTTGGTATGTACAATTATATCCTTAGTGCTTTCGGGAAAGAGGCTGATGTTTATCTTGAAGATATTTCTCCTGAGTTTCTTTTTCTTAACGGAAGCGAAAAAGTTATAAAAGATTATCCTGATGCCGACAAGTATGATGTATTTCTGGCTTTGGACAGCGGAGATACGGAAAGACTCGGTGATGGTTACAAGTATTTTAAGGATGCGGGTTATACCTATTGCTTTGACCATCATCCTACCAATACGGGATATGCAAACGAAAATATGATAGTGCCTCAGGCTGCGGCTACAGCTGAGCTTCTGGCTACTATTTTTGATGAGAAGTTTATCGATGTAAATACCGCTAACTGTCTATATCTTGGTATTGTGCATGATACAGGTGTATTTAAGCATTCGAATGTTACCAGGAAGACTATGGAGATAGCTGGACTTCTGATCGAGAAAGGTGTTATCCCCGGAGATATAATCGATAAGACTTTCTATGAGAAGACTTATGTACAGAACCAGATGCTGGGCAGATGTCTGATGGAAAGCATACTGCTTATGGACGGAAAGGTTATAGTTTCTTATGTGCCTGCAGATGTCCAAAAGCTTTACGGCGTAGGTAATGCAGATATGAGCGGCATCATTGACCAGCTGCGTGTGACAAAGGGCGTTGAAGTGGCAATCCTTCTTAAGGAATGCAACAAGCGTGAATGGAAGGTCAGCCTTCGTTCAAACAGCATAGTTGATGTCAGTAAGATCTCGGTTATGTTTGCCGGCGGCGGGCATGTCAGAGCCGCAGGTTGTACCATGTACGGATCGGCTCATGACTGTATAAATTCTCTTACAAAAGAGATATCAAAACAACTTGACGCTTAACTATAATTAGGGTATTATTGTATTAAAGATAATGTAAAATTTGGACGGGAGTTACCGTCCTTATTTTTAAATAGGAGGTCCCATGAAGAGCGACGAAGAGCTTTACCGGCTTTTTTTAGACGGTCATACCGAATGCTATGATGAGCTCATGGTGCGCTTAGGGGATGCTCTTACCGCATATCTTAAGGGTTATCTTCAAAGCTTTGAGGATGCGGAGGACCTGATGATAGAGGCTTTTGCCAACATCATGGCTAAAAAGCCGAAGATAAAACAGGGGTTTAAGGCTTATCTGTTTAGGACGGGGCACAATCTGGTATATCACCTGTATGTCAAGAAGAATAAAGTTAAGGTATTCAGTCTTGATGATATAGATGATGAGATCACTGCGGACGGAGAGAATTTCGAAGATAAGATATGCAGGGATGCACAGGAAAAAGCATTACACAGGTGCATAGAAAGACTTGATCCTGAACTCCGAGAGGCAGTATGGCTGGTATATTTTGAAAAGCTAAGCTATGAACAGGCTGCCGGAGTCATGGATGTGTCTAAGAAGAAAGTAGATTATTGGCTGACCAGAGCCAAGACTGTATTAAAAAGAGAAATGGAAAAGGAGGGATATAGCGCATATGCTTAAAAGTAATGAGCAGAGGATAGCCGAAATGCATAAAAGAGCGGCTATGATAGAGCATAAAGCAAGAGAAGCAAAAGCAAGGCTGTATTATGTATGTGCAGGACTTGTGGCTGCTGCTGCGATGTTTTTTATAGTCTTTATCCTTCCGGGACTTTCCGGCAGCTCAGCTGATGGGGTCATCAGCCAGACACAGAATGTTATGTACGGAAGCATATTCAGCGACAAGGATATTCTGAACTATGTTATCGTCGGGATATTTGCATTTATACTGGGTATAGCGCTCACTATATTCTGCTACAAGCTGAACAGGTGGAGAAAAGAATCCGGTGAGGAAAAGGATGAACGATAAAGAGGATTAAAGCGTAAAGAATATGAATTCGTTAGATATTTTTAATAATTCTATAAGCTTATTCATACTTGCTACATGTATGACCATAGATATAATCAGAGCAGTCAAATTCCGAACAAGAGAATGGATGCTGCTCTTTCTTTATCATACCCTTATTTTCCTGTCGGCACTTTACTACGAGCTGTATGCGCTTTTGTTGGGTGATGAGGCGCATTCCGGACATATATATGAGCTCGGATGTTATGTATCCTATCTTTTCCTGATAATTCTTTTACAATACATAAGAGAAAAGGAAATGGACAGTAAAAGGTACAGATCTCTGATACTTATCCCGGTATTTACATTCGCTATGGCGGTGGGATTTATCATGTATTCCGAAGGTGATGTGTTGAGCAATGTAATATGTGCCTTGCTGATGTGGATGCTTTTAAGAGAAACGGTAAAGGGCGGGTTGTATAACAAGGAAAAATACGGGAAAACCTATACTTCAAAATGGTTGTACAGAGCCTCTTTCATATTCTGTTATCTGGAATACCAGACATGGGTCCTGTCATGCTTTTTCTTTGATGACAGCTGGACAAATCCGTATTACTGGAGCGATATAATGCTGAGTATATCGTATATCTTATTTATCCCGGCAGTGGATAGAATTGTAAAAGACAGGATGGCTAAAGCGGACGGATCGTCTATGATTCAGAGTCTTAAGTCGGGAGGCTGAGGATGAATTACATCGAAAATATCTATATATGTCTTGCGGCACCATTGATGGTCGCTGTTTTATGCCTTGAGTCATACCGTCGCAGGATCATCATATTTATGCTCAGCGGCATGACGATGTGCCTGCTGTCATCATATATCAATACATTCTTGGCTGCTGTATACGGCCTTAATGCACTCACCGCTTCGGTGGAGATATCACCTACGGTGGAAGAAGTGATGAAGCTGCTGCCGGTCATATTTTATCTTTTGGTATTTGAGCCTCCCAAGAACAGGATGGCGGGGAATACCATCACGGTAGCCATAGGCTTTGCGACATTTGAAAATGTATGTTATCTCCTGGGCAACGATACATCTAACATACAGCACCTCCTGATAAGGGGATTCGGTACCGGTACCATGCATGTGGTGACAGGTATGGTAGTTATGCTTGGCATGAAGGCAGTATGGGAAAAGCTATGGCTGCGTCTGGCAGGGACTTTGGGACTGCTTACCATAGCGATAGTATATCATGCATCATTTAATATCCTGGTATCCCAGACCGGAGTACCCGCATATATAGGATATATGTTCCCGATAGTGACGGTCATAGCTGTGCTGATAGTTAAGAAATACCGCAAAAAATTAAAAAAATACTATGAATAGTCTGTAAATAGTACTGAAATCTATAAAAAGATTAACTTTGAGTCCTGTCTGGATTTTATCC
>CACYIR010000120.1 GCA_902774525.1 uncultured Lachnospiraceae bacterium | reverse complement strand
ACCTATGAACGAATATCTTTTGAGTACCAGTGTCACTCCGAACAGTGAAGAGCACAGTGATATCAACACTCCCACTATCAGAGCGTTTATGACCATAGGGTATTGCAGATATGTAAACAGCTTATCTAACATTGCCTCTTCCGCCTTCCTGACTCATTAAAAAGAATCTGCCCTCATCGCTTTCCATGTATTCTTCCCTGCTGCCATAGAACAGGTTAGCGCCTATATGAAGAATATGGGTAGCGTATCTTACGGCTGCAGCTATATCATGAGAGATCATAATGATAGTGACACCGTCCCGGTTAAGCCCGTCTATCAGCTCATACATGTCGGCGGTCACCTTAGGATCAAGTCCCGATACAGGCTCATCAAGCAGGAGTACTTTTCTCGTGGCACATAATGCCCTCGCTAAAAGCACCCGCTGCTGCTGCCCTCCGGAAAGTTCACGGTAGCAGCTGTCGGCAAGCCCGGTTATTCCCATTCTCTCCATATTTTCTTCTGCAAGTTTCTTTTCTTCCTTGTTATAAAAGGGACGAAAGCCGGCACGCGCCTGGCAGCCGGAAAGTACTATTTCCCTGACTGAAGCAGGAAAATCCCTCTGTACTACCGTCTGCTGAGGCAGATAGCCTATCTCATTAGCCTTCAGGCCGTCACCGAATACTATCTCACCGCCCACAGGCTTTATAAGCCCGAGTAAAGTTTTCATCAGCGTACTTTTTCCGGCACCGTTCTCTCCCACTATGCAAAGATAATCCTGTCTGTCAACTTTAAAGTTTATGGGTTCGGTTATGGTTTTCTTTTCATAACCGACCTCAAGATTTTTAACAGTTATAAACGACATTAATAACAAACCTCATTTTCTTTTTTAGTTTTCAGCCTGGCACTCATCACATATTCCGTAAAATACTGTTCTCTTCGGATCCATACGGAACTGATGATGCTCGTACAGATGTGATTCCAGCTCATTTAATTCATCGCAGTGCATATGTATGAGCTTCCCGCATTTTTCACACTTACAGTGGAAACAGGTCTCCTCTGTGCAATGTGTTCCTCCGGTAAATTCAAAACACGCCGGACTGTTTGTATCTATAATATATTTATTGACTATACCTTCATCCACCAGTTTTTCCAACTGACGGTATACCGTAGCCTGACCGATGGTCTCACCCTGCGCACGGAAAAACTCACAGGCATCCGCTACAGTGATATGTTTTCCCTTTGCTCCTTCAAGGTAATTCAGCAGCTTTTCCCTCTGTTTTGTTTTATATACCGAACGTTTTTCCAAAGTGCACCTCCGCTAATTTGAAAATCTTTATCAATTATAGTACATAATTCTTATTTGTCAAGTTATTTGAGAACAGTTATCGAATTTTATTTGAGAATTATTATCATTTTTCTTGACAGAATATATCCGCTGTGTTAGAATCTCTATCGAATCTTTGGAAAGGAAGGGAAATATCATGTGTAATACTCACTGTTTCAGGAAATCCGCAGCAGGTTTTATCGCTGTTCTGTTACTCATGCTTACACTTTTCTCTTCCGGCTATATCGTAACCGAAAGTGAACATGAATGTGATGGAGAAGACTGTCATGTCTGCCGTATATTAGACCTCTGTGAAGCCATACTTCATGAAATTTGTAATACTTTTTCTTCATTATGTTCAACCGCTTTCATGTTTTTAACAATCGCTTTTCTTCCGGTTTTTATATCAAAGCATTCAATCAACCGGACACTTTTTGATCTGAAGGTACGTCTGAACAATTGAAAATCCCTCTTTTATCTTAATCACACGGATTATCAGGAGGTAAATTAATAAATGAAAAAAATCATATGGATCATCGTAGCCGTTATGGTTATGACCGGCTCTCTGTCGGCATGTTCAAATAAAACAGAGAATAACAACGATACTAAGAAAATACAGATTGTAACAACTATTTTCCCGGAATATGACTGGGTTAAGAATATCACAGGTGACAAGGCAGACCAGATCGATCTCACTCTTCTTGCAGACAACGGAGTAGATCTCCACAGCTACCAGCCGTCAATAGATGATATCCTGAAAATATCATCATGTGATATGTTTATCTATGTCGGCGGAGAATCAGACAAATGGGTTGATGACGCTTTAGCTCAAGCTACCAATAAAGATATGATAGTTATCAATCTCTTAGATGTACTCGGAGATAAGGTAAAGAATGAAGAGATAGTTGAAGGTATGGAACATGAGCATGAGCATGATCACGAACATGAGGATGATGATCATGACCATGATGAAGACCATGATGATGATCATCATGACCATGATGAAGACCATGACCACGAGCATGAGGAAGAACTCGATGAACATGTATGGCTTTCACTAAAGAATGCCATGCTCATATGTGATAAGATCACTGAAAGCTTAAAAGCCATTGATCCTTCAAACTCCGATCATTATCAGGATAATGCAAACGGTTATAAAGGTAAGCTCTCAATACTGGACGCGGAATATAATGCGGCAGTTAAGGAAGCCTCTGTAAAAACACTTCTGTTCGGAGACAGATTCCCTTTCAGGTACATGACTGATGATTATGGTCTCAGCTACTATGCTGCCTTTACCGGCTGTTCCGCCGAGACCGAAGCAAGCTTCGAAACCGTGATCTTTCTGGCAGGAAAAGTTGATGAATTAGGTCTTAAATCAATACTTACCATTGAAGGCAGTGATAAGAAAATAGCCGAAACCATAAAAAACAGCACCAACACAAAAGATCAGCAAATACTCACCTTAAACTCCATGCAGGGGATCACATCAAAGGATATCGAAGGCGGCGTAACATATCTTTCCGTTATGACCGACAACCTGAATATCCTAAAAGATGCATTGAACTGATCACGGAGGTGAACCCGGATGAGTAAAAGGATATATGTGTTGCTGAGTGCACTTATCTTATCTGTTTTGACCGGATGTACTGCAGCTCCTGACACATCGGCCAGAATAAACGATCAAACATCTCAGGTTGATAAGGTTTTACAGCCATAGAAAAAGGACTTCAAAAGAAGTCCTTTTTTTCCGTCTTCAACTTATATATTCTCTTTTTATACCAAGTACTCTGTATCCTGTTTTATTTATGATACCCTTCAATCTTTCATCGGATACCACATCATTGGTCAGGAATTCGGAAAGACCTGTAGCATGCGAAGTTTTAAGCTTTTTCACATTCAGGTTCGACCTTATGGCATCATTGATATGGCTTTCACACATACCGCACATCATACCGTCTATCTCGATGGTTATCTTTTTTATAACATTGCGGTCTTCTATCTGTATGGGAGCGGTTCCTGCGTCAGACGTTGTCAGGTCAGAACTTTCACCTGATTTGGCAGTACTGTGACAGCTTCCTGCCATACCGCATCCCGAGCAGCTTCCGCCACATGAGCAGGAGGATTTACCGGATTTTTTATCCTTGATCATTTTATAGATAATAAGCCCTACTATTATAACAAGTACGGCCGAAACCGCTAACGTACCGGGATTCATATAATCGGTCCTCCTTTCTGATTTACTCTTTTATAATACTATCATTTGTCAATTTATATTTCAATATAAATCAATGTCATCCTGAACACTTTGAAGAAGCTTAAAGATTCTTCGCTGCGCTCAGAATGACACCTCATCCGGCACTTCGTGCCACCTTCCCCTCAAGGGGAAGGCTTATTCTTATGCTACCTTTTTGGCCTCGCCCTTATATTTAGCAGTTCTGATATTTGCCTCTTTATAAGGTCTGAACAGCATGTAGAACATGCCTGCTATAGCTGCTATTGAAACGATAACACCTATTACGTTTGCTTCACCGGTGAACAATCCGCCGATATGCATGATGCAGAGTGCAACAAGATAAGCAAATCCACACTGGTACCCGATAGCGAACCAGGTCCACTTAGGGCTGTTCATCTCACGCTTGATAGCTCCGATAGCTGCGAAGCAGGGTGCGCAAAGAAGGTTAAATACCAGGAATGACATACCTGCTATACCGGTAAATGCTACACCGAGTGCATCGTATAAGTTTCCTGCGCCGCCGTAAAGAACACCCATGGTACCAACGATATTTTCCTTTGCAACAAGTCCTGTGATCGAAGCAACAACCGCCTGCCAGTTGCCCCATCCGAGAGGTGAGAAGATCCATGCGATCGCATTACCGATCTTAGCCAGAATGCTCACATCGATCTCTTCCTCTTCAAGCATCCTGAAACCGTCCTCAGCCCAGCCGAAGCCGCTTAAGAACCAGATAACGATCTGAGAAATAAGGATAACGGTTCCTGCCTTCTTTATAAAGCTCCATCCACGCTCCCACATGCTTCTAAGAACGTTACCGAGTGTAGGCATATGATATGCGGGAAGCTCCATAACGAAAGGAGCGGGCTCGCCTGAGAACATCTTTGTCTTCTTCAACATGATACCGGAGATGATGATAGCTGCAAGTCCGATAAAGTATGCACCTGTTGATATCCATGCAGATCCGCCGAATATCGCACCTGCTACCATGGCGATAAAAGGAAGCTTAGCACCGCAAGGGATAAATGTTGTAGTGATAATGGTCATCCTTCGGTCACGCTCATTTTCAATGGTACGTGAAGCCATGATACCGGGGATACCACAGCCCGTTCCGATAAGGATCGGGATAAATGACTTTCCTGAAAGACCGAACTTTCTGAATACCCTGTCAAGTACGAACGCGATACGTGCCATGTATCCGCATGCTTCAACAAATGCAAGCAGGAAGAATAATACGAGCATCTGGGGAACGAATCCGAGTACAGCACCGACACCGGCGATGATACCGTCAAGAATAAGGCTCTTAAGCCAGTCAGCACAGCCGATCTTATCGAGAAGACCTTCTACAAGTACAGGAACACCGGGTACCCATACACCGTAATTGGCAGGATCAACACCGCCTTCGTACTTTTCGAACATCTCGATGGCACCGTCCACATCCTCCAAGGTAGCTGTTTCTTCGGTCACTTCCAGGGTTTCCTCATCCTCCAGCTCGTAAGGGATTTCCATGGACTTATCTGAGTAATTAGCCATAATGGCGTTTAATTCGTTTACTGCAACTGCAGCATCAAACTCTTCAGCTTC
>CACYIR010000119.1:5223-6386 GCA_902774525.1 uncultured Lachnospiraceae bacterium | reverse complement strand
CATGAGCCCTATGTAGTTATCACCTCCGGTGATATCATCTACAAGCTTGACTTTAATAAGGTACTTGAGGAACATATCGAGAACAAGGCAGATATCACCATCGTATGCAAGAGACTCGGCAAGCATGCCGATACAAGCCGCTATGGCGTGATCTCTACTGCAGAGGACGGAAGGATCACATCATTTGATGAGAAGCCCAACGGCTCCGAGGATGATCCTCTTGTATCCGCAGGTATATATGTTATCCGCAGACGTCAGCTTATCGAGATGCTTGAGCGTGCCAACGAAGAGGAGCGTTATGACCTCGTAAGGGACATCATCATCAGATTCAAGGATGTTAAGAAGATATATGCTTTCGAGCATAAGGAGTATTGGCGCAATATCGCATCTGTAAATGATTATTATGATGCGAACATGGATTTCTTAAACCATGACATAAGGGATTATTTCTTCAGACAGTATCCCGACGTATACTCCAAGGTGGACGACCTTCCTCCCGCAAAATACAATGCAGGAGCAGAGGTAAGGAACAGCCTTATCGCAAGCGGTACCATAGTTAACGGACGCATAGAGAATTCCGTAATATTCAAGCAGGTATATATAGGTAATAACTGTACCATCAGGAATTCAATCATACTTAACGGCGTACATATAGGTGACAACACTTATATCGAGAACTGTATCGTGGAAAGCAAGGATACCATCAAGCCCGGCAGCAACTATACAGGCCAGCCCGGTGCACCCAGGATCGTCATTGAACGCAGCGACAGATACGGGATGTGATCATTTTATTAAAAAGCAGCCTCACCTTAAACGGTGAGGCTGTATGTTGTGTTAGTGTGCTTTGTCATTCTGAGCGGACGAAGAATCATAAGATATAGGAACCAAAATGAGTAATAAGACTTTGAACATAATACTATATGTTACGGCACTTATCGCAGTAGCCGTGATAATAGTTTTCTTTATAAAACTGAGCAATGTAGAGCCAAACGGAAAAGACGGGAAAGAGAATACAGACCTTGTGGATGCCGATAAGCTTGGAGACCTTTCGAGTCTCACCGGGAAACAGGGGACAACGCCCGATTCTAACGGAGATGGAGAAAAGAATACACCGTCAGTTACAACCGGAGTTACGGAAAGCCCTGACGGGCAGGACGTGACAC
>CACYIR010000119.1:0-5131 GCA_902774525.1 uncultured Lachnospiraceae bacterium | reverse complement strand
CCCGCCACTCCGACACCCGAACCTACGAAGGATCCTGAAAAAGGAAATGCGGTCACGGTCGATGTATCCCATATCGATCCCACGAAGCCCATAGTGGCTCTCTCGTTTGATGACGGTCCGAGTGTCAATACGGCAAGTATCATTGAGACTCTTAATGCGTACGGAGCACATGCCACTTTCTTTATGGTAGGGGAAAATGTAAATATGTACCCTGAGCGTGTGAAGATGGTATATGATGCGGGCTGTGAGGTCGGAAATCATACAGTAAGCCATAAGGCCCTTGATAAGCTTTCAAAAGAAGAAGTAATTAAAGAGATAGAAGATAACCAGAAAAACATCAATGCAGCACTCGGAGTGACTATAAGCTCCCTCGTACGTCCTCCTTACGGCAATGTAAGCGATACAGTACGTGAGGCTGCAGGGCATCCGCTTATCAACTGGTCCGTAGATACGCTTGACTGGAAGTCAAGAAATGCGGATTCGGTATTTGCGGAAGTAAAAAAGAGCACCAGGGACGGCAGTATAATCCTTATGCACGACCTGTATTCAAGTACCGCAGAGGCAGTAAAAAAAGTAGTACCCTGGCTTGTGGAGCAGGGCTACCAGATATGCTCCGTCAGCGAGATGTTTGCGGCACGTGAGGTGACTCTTGAAAACGGACACGTATATAACAGCGTGATGAATGCGGCTAAATATCAGGAAAGCAAGAATGCGGAAAGCAATGACACATAATTGATGTGAACAGGAGGACGGCAATTGGAAGAAAAAACAGATGAGGCTCTGTACCGGATATATCTGGAAAAAGCCGACAATGAAGCCTTTAAGATCCTCCTTGAGAGACACAGGGAGCCGCTCGCACTGTTTTTATACGGGATGCTTCACAATATGGAAGATGCTGAGGATGTTATGCTGGATGCATATGCGGTAGCTGCTTCCGGGACAACGAAGTTTAAAGAAAAAAGCAGTTTTAAGACATGGCTTTATGCCATAGCCAGAAATCTCGCTTTAAAGCATTTAAGAAAAAAACACTTCTTTTTTATCCCTTTAAATGAGGAAACGGCTGAGATACCCGAAGAAAACAGTTCGCCGGATATGGAACTGTTAAAGACGGAAGAGAACAGGATTTTATATGAAGCATTAAACAAGATACATCCTGACTACAGGCAGGTACTTCACCTCATATATTTTGAAGAAATGGATAATGATGAGGTCGCAAAGGTTCTGGGAAAAAACAAAAAACAGATATATAATCTGGCAGCCAGAGGTAAGCAGGCGCTAAAGGAAACTATGCAGTCCTTAGGATATGAAAGATGACAATACAGGTATTACCGGCAAAGATGTGATCGTATCACAGAAAGGCAGGAGAGAAATGAGAACGACGGACGAACAGATGAATGAGATAATGATGCGCGCAGACAGTCTTAAGGAGAAGAAATCCCTGAATAATTATGTGATAGGGCTGGGGATAGCTATAGCGGCATGTCTGGGTCTTATTATATTGGTGGGAACTTCTATAGCAAATATAAATCCTGAGGTTTCGGACAATACGGCTTCACAATACGGAAGTCTGGTCATCAGTGCTCCGTATATGGGTTATGTGGTGATAGGGTTACTTGCATTTATACTCGGAGTGCTTGTGACGCTCCTTGGCAGACGTATCCGTGATTATAAGCAGAAATAAAAAGGTGCAGAATGAATCTTGAGACATTTTATACTATATTAAATTTAATCCAGGTGAGTGTTCTTGCTTTTGTTTTGTGGCGGCTTATACTTAGAATGAAAACCGGGAGTTTTACTATGGTCTCGGTTTTTTATTTATATGCACTTATATTATTCATGCTCAGTGATATATACTGGCTTGTGCATGGACTTCTAAGACCGGACGTCAGGATACCGTTTGGTGCGAATGAGATAGGAGAGATCGGAATTTACCTTATGTATTCTTCACTCCTTAATGCGGCATTTAAAGAGGAAGAACGTTTAAAGGAATTACTGGGGGCAACCGTACTGACCGGGATTTTTTCGCTTGCGGTCATAGCTTTGTGGATCGGATGGACCGGTGAGTGGGTTAAGGATATTCTAAGCGGATTGGCGTTTGGGTATTTCGCATGCTCTTCCGTAAGAGCTGTTATTATCTCTAAAGCTTTTGACAGAAAAAGATTATCGGTATTCGGTATTATGGCATTTGTTCTGATCGGACTTCAGGGGGCAATATTTGCGGTACCGGAAGCTGTCGGCAATGTTCTTGATATTATGTGCTATTGTATCATGTTTGCCGGAACTGTATGGCTCTTAATTAATGCTGTTAAAACTGTCAGAAAGGCATACAGGACAAGCGATAGCGGAAGTGCGGATGACAATATTAAAAAGAAGCCGTTGGCGGCCTCTTTTGTGTTTGGTCTCTGGATTCAGAATGCGCTGTATATGAGCAGTGAGTATGTGTATACGGTTATTTTTGTTATTATTACATTCAATGTTTTTTTAATGTATTTTTCGGTTGCAATATATGAAGACGAAGCATTTTTAAAAAGAGGGGGTGTTTAAATGATCTACTCGGAAAACATCCTTATATGTATAGCAATGCCTCTTATTATTGCTTTGTTTTTTACCAAAGAAAATACCAGAAGATTCCTGACAGCTTTCCTTATGGGAATGCTTGTATGTCTGCTTTCCGCATATATAAGCGGGTTTGTGAATTACCTGACCGGTATCGGCAGGGATGATATGGCTGTATATTATTCCCCGGTCATAGAAGAGATAATGAAGCTGCTGCCTCTTCTGTTTTACATGTTTGTACTGGCTGCTGATGAGAACAGGATGTATACCGCATCCATAGGTATAGGTCTTGGATTCGCGACCTTTGAAAACTGCTGCTACATACTGTCAGCGGGTTCCATGAACCTGACTTATGTCCTGGTACGCGGACTTGCGGTAGGAGTCATGCATCTGGTATGCTCACTGGCACTTATTCTGGGACTTAATCTTTCGAGGCATTTTAAAGTGCTGACAGTAGCAGGAGTTATAGGGGCTATCTCCATGCCCATGATATTCCACGGACTTTATAATCTTTTGGTATCGGAAGAAGGTGCAAGCTCTTATTTCGGTTATTTCTTACCTCTTATCACGGCGCTGCTTTTGTTTGTACCGTTTAAGAGGATGCGTGAAAGTGCGGGAAATTAAGATTTATAATATGATATATTACTGTCATTTTACAGGTCGGCGATGCCGGCCTGTTTTTTTGTGCGATTTTTTTTTGAAATAACTGAGTAAAAAATCTCTTTTGGGGTACTAAGGGGTATAAAGACAAAAAAATCAGGAAGGAGGAGGCATATGAAGTACAGCATAGATGAAGCAATGCGTGAGATTGCGGAGAGAAAAAACACATTAATAAAGAACAGGATAAAAAGAACTATCGGCGCATATCTTACTATGGCTGTGCTGATATCCGCAGGGCTGATCGCAGCCATATACGGATATGCGGGGTTTGGTGAAATAGACGGCACCTATTCCGTCTACGGATCGTTTATGCTGCCGGACGAAGCCGGGGGATATATCCTGGTTGCGGTACTCAGTTTTGTGGCAGCAGTAGTTATAACAGTCTTATGTATAAGATGGAAAGACAGGAGGAAGAAATGAAAAAAAGACGGTTTTTTGAAAGCATAGTATGCTTTATTCTGGCACTGGCTATTATGTGCCCTATGGGGATCGAAACAAAAGCTGCCGGAACAGATAATGTGGTGACAATTGATGAAACCGATGCAGATGCGGATGATATCTTAAATCTCGAACAGATTATCCCGGAAGAATTTGAAGAATATGGTATAAGGGATGTATATGACAGTTCCAAGAAACCATTCCTGCTTTCGGAGCAGAATGAACTTTTTCTTTATCGGACTATAGGTAAGCCGAGTGATAAGGATTCAAAGGCGCAGGCATGGTATTATAATAATGCGGAAATGACTATAAAGCGGTCTAATCCGAAGAAGGACGAGTATTTTGTTGACAGTATAAATAATGTCAACTCCGGCAATAAGAGTATAAGTGTAAGCAAGGATGGCTTTGCTTTTGTAGAGGGCGTTGGTTTTGATCCTTTAATAGATGGACGTAAAAAATATGCCGGATACGTAGGATATAAGGATAAGAGCTTGTATTGTTTTGTTATAGAGGCGAATACCGGCAGGCAATGGTCGATAAAACTGAACAGCATGAACTGGGTAGATACATACGATCCTGATTACTGGCAGGCAGCAAATTATCTGTCGATAACTGCCGGTGATTTCGATGGGGATAAAGCTGAATCCCTGATCGTATGCGGTATAGGTGACGGCAGCAACCTTAATGTCTATGAGGTTAAGTTTGACGGTAAAAAGCTTACAAGCAGTACTGTGCTTAATCTTGCGAGTACAAGAACAAGCACAAATGAGCCGATACTTTATGATGACATATATAAATATACTTATAAAGGAAATCCGAATCTTAAGACACCTTACGGAAAAGATGAAAAGAAATATATCTTAAGGAGCAGACCTTTCATATCTCTTACAGCAGGAGATTTTGACGGAGATGGTATGGATGAGCTGGCTTTTGCTACCGGATACAATAAAGCAAGGGGCGGTGCTAAAGACGGATATTCCGGAAATGCAAGTAATGTAGAAGGCTTTTCAACTGCCGTAGGTATAACTGATCTTGAAGGCAAAAAATGGTCAAACCCCGTAACTTTTTATATGTATGAAAGAACCGGGTCACCTAAGATCAAGGGAAAGGAAGAAACCTACAATTTCCGCTTGAAGAAGACAACGAAACTGCGGAAGAACAAAATCGAAACGCTTGAAAACACATATTACTTTTCCGTCGCATGCTGCAGCACAATCGCGCAGGAAGACGGCACCGAGTATCCGGATCTTTCGATCACGGAAGCCATGTTCGCACGCTCCTCGGTATTGATGGGAAAGTATAAAGGAAAAACCGCCGGCGGATTCACGATCGACGAAACATGGAGAAAAAACGACGGGCTGGTAAACACGATCTCCGCAAGAGCTCCCTTTGAAGCGCCGCAGATAGCCTTTGATCCATCCTGCATAGAAAAGGTTATGTAAAGAGTTTATTTATGTAAAGAAATCGGCAAAACCCT
>CACYIR010000118.1 GCA_902774525.1 uncultured Lachnospiraceae bacterium | reverse complement strand
AGTACGGAGCTGACCCGATAGTTACTACCATACATGCGGGACTGGAATGCGGTATATTTGCCGATAAACTTAAAGGTCTTGATGCAATATCGATAGGCCCCAACATACTTGATATACATACCCCGAGGGAGAGACTGGAGATAGCTTCGGTTGAGAGAGTATGGAAGTTTGTACTAGGGGTACTTGAGATGATACGTTGAAACATAAGATTCTTCGCTTCGCTCAGAATAACAAAGAGGGCTTGGTAAAGAAATTTATGATATAAATAATTATGAAAGGAGTCCGGGTTTATCCCGGAAACTAACATGAAAAAATTTTCTAAATTTTTATTGGCTGCTTTAATGTTAGTGACAGTACTTGCATTAACAGGTTGTGGCGCAAAAGAGGTAGAGGTTAATCTTGCCGATTATGTAAAGTATACTTACGAAGGCTATGACGGACTCGGTACTGCAAGTGCAGAAATCGATGCACGTAAGATCGCAAGAGATATCGAGGAAGAAATCGGTGAGGATAAGGCATCGAGTGCACAGAGACTTTTAAAGAAGATCGAAGTTACTATGGCAAAGACAGAGAACTTAAGTAACGGTGAGTCAGTAGCAGTAACTTTCGGAAACATCAAGGAAGACGAGCTTCATGAAGAGTGCGGTGTTATCGTTAAGGCTGACGGTTTTGATACTACTGTAACCGGTCTTACAGAGCTTGAGGAAGTAGACCTGTTTACAGATTACGAAGTTAAATTCAGCGGTAATGATACCTTAGGTTACGGTTATGTAAACAATTATCATTTCCCCGAGGGTGTATACAATATATATCTTGAACTCAGCAAGAAAGAAAACCTTTCAAACGGTGAAAAGATAAAGCTTATCGCAAAAGATTATGATGACGGTGATGTTGTAAAGACATTGGCTGCAGAAGGTAAGAAAGCAAAAGCTTTAGAGTATGAAATAACAGTTTCAGGTCTTACCGAGCTTACCGAATATGATATCTTCCAGGGCTTAGAGATCAGATATGAAGGCTTAAGCGGACATGCTACAGGTACAATAAGATTCGATTACAATGTTAATGATTATTATTACAACTTCGAATTCCTGATGGATAAGAGTGAAGATCTTGCAAATGGCGATATTATCACTGTTACCTGTGATATGGATGAGTACTATAAGGATGATTATGCTGATGTACAGGCACTCGCTGCACAGCGCGGCATCAAGCTTAAATCTACTACAACCCAGGTTACAGTAGAAGGTATCCTTGATCCTATCGATGATACGGCTGATATCGACAATGCTGCATTCGAACAGATGAAAGCAGAAGATATTGAAAAGATCAAGACAATTTATACCGACGGATATGAAGATGTAGCAGAGAGAAATTCATTATATGATACCAAATACATCGGAAGCTTTATCACATTTAAGAACAGCAATTACTACGGATATCCCAATACTATATACAATGTATATAAGTGTGATGTAAAGTATGAGGAAGCAGAGCCTGTATGGGTATACTGGTGTACAGTATATACAACCGACAGGAATGAAGAAACAGGTGCGTATACTATCTCCGGAATCGAGGCTGTTTCTCCTGCAGAGTTCTACAAGAAGACTTCATGGGGCGATGATTTTGCATGCTTTAAGGATGAAGCCGGAAACTTCTACTTAGGATTTGCGGATGTTGATGCTGTTATTAAGGCATTTACTGATGATTACCGCGGTGATACAAATGCAGATGTGATCTTCAATAACATTAACGATACAGAAGAAGCTCATAAAGAAGGAGATCCGATCGTTATTGAAGGCGGTGAAGGTACTGTCGTTGAAGGTGATGCTATCGATGTAACAAAGACAAATGAGACTACCAATTATAAGGTAAGAGTATACGATGCATCAGGCGTTTATACAGCTGAGCAGGCTGAAGACATCCTTGAAAAGGTATATCCTTTAACAGATTACTGTGAAGTGCTTGTATATGTTGCAAGTGACTTAAAGAAAGTAACAGAGGAAGCATTTACCAAGAAATGCGATGCTATTTACGAAAGCGATCTTAACGGATTAAACGCTGTTATATACATGGTTGATGCAAAGACCAAGAAGGATTTCATTTATACCAATAACGGATCAAGTTCAATTGCCGAATTAGAACCTCCTATGGACGATGTTCCCGCTTCATTAAAGGAAGAAAATCCTTACGAGTATACATTAAAGATTTTTGAAACTCTGATGTCAGCAATTAACGGATAATATAGAGGATGCTGCATGAAATGGATCAAATTGTCATTAAGTACCACGGTGGAGGCCGAAGACCTTGTCACCGCGGTGCTTGATGAAATGGGTATAGAGGGTGTTCAGATAGAGGATAAGGTACAGCTGTCCGAGGAAGACAAGAAAAAGATGTTTATCGATATCCTCCCTGAACTCCCTCCCGATGATGGTGAAGCAGTCCTTAGTTTTTACGTGGACTGCGACACTGATATCGATGAGCTTAAAAAGAACATAATAGAGAATGTAAGCTTATACAGTGATGAGTATAACCTGGGCACTTTGGAGTTTGAAGTATCTGAGACTGAAGATACCGACTGGATAAATAACTGGAAGCAGTATTTTAAGCCTTTCAGGGCCGATGAAGGTATAGTCATAAAGCCTACATGGACCTCTGTGGATGAACTGCCCGATCATGACGAAAAAGATCTTATCATCGAGATAGATCCGGGTACTGCATTCGGTACAGGCGCTCATGAGACAACAAAGCTCTGTATCAAGGCTTTAAAGAAGTACCTTAAAACAGGTGATAAGCTTTTGGACGTAGGCTGCGGCAGCGGTATTTTGTCCATAGTCGGCATGAAACTGGGAGCTGAAGCTGCAGTAGGACTCGATGTCGATGACAATGCCACCAGAACATCTGTGGAAAATGCCGGTGTGAACAGCATTGAAGCAGAGTATGTAAATGTGGACGGTTCTATATGTAAGATAAAAAACAACTGTATAAGATTTTTCACCGGAAATGTACTTGAAGATGATGATCTGTGTAAATGGACAGGCTTTGACAGATTTGATGTGGTAGTAGCAAATATCCTTGCAGATATTATAATACCTCTGTCAGCCGTTACATCAAAGTACATGCGAAAAGGTGCACTTTTTATCAGTTCGGGTATTATAAATACCAAGGAAGAGGCTGTAAGAGAAGCACTTCTCAAAAACGGTTTTGAGATCTTAGAAGTAATAAAGATGAATGACTGGGTAGCTTTTGTGGCCAGAAAATAAGGAAAATCAAATGTATCATTTTTATACGGAAAAAGCTAACATATCTGATAAAAGCATCTCTATATTCGGGGATGATGTAAATCACATAAAGAATGTACTTCGTATGAAGGAAGGCGAAGAGATCATCATCTGTGACAGCGAAGGAACGGATTATCATTCAAGGATCATATCGCTTGGAAAGGATGAAGTGGTTGCCGAGATCATAAGTTCCGGTATATCTGAAGCAGAACTTCCTTTCAGGGTACATTTGTTTCAGGGACTTCCGAAGAAAGACAAGATGGAGATGATAATCCAAAAGTCCGTGGAGCTCGGAGTGTACGAGATCATCCCTGTTATGACCAGACGTGTGATAGTAAAGCTTGATGACAGGAAAAAAGAAGAAGCCAAGATCAAACGCTGGCAGGCCATTTCCGAAAGTGCCGCTAAACAGTCAGGAAGAGGCATAATACCGGAGGTATCCGGATGTATGAGCTTTAAAGAAGCTTTAGCCTCTGCTTCCGGGATGGAAAAAGTATTTATTCCGTATGAAAATGCCGATTCTTCAACGGATGGCATGAAGGCTTCAAAAGAACTGCTCGAAAACATCCCTAAAGGCAGTGATGTTGCTGTATTTATCGGTCCCGAAGGAGGATTTGAACCGGCTGAGGTTGAGGAAGCTGTAGCTAAAGGAGCCGAGGTGATTTCTCTTGGCAAACGTATTTTACGTACCGAGACTGCGGGCATGATGTTATTATCTGTTATAGGATTTATTAATTAATGTGACTTTAGATTTATCTATTGTCGCATATGAGGAATTATGGAAGCATATCTGGATAATGCAGCCACAACGCGTGTAAGTGAAAAAGCTGCGGAAATAGCTGAAAAAGTGATGAGGGAAGATTATGGAAACCCTTCATCAAAACATATAAAAGGCTTTGATGCCGAGCAGTATATAAAAAATTCTGCAAAAACAATAGCTGATTCATTGAAGGTGCAGCCCAAGGAGATCATTTTTACCTCGGGCGGCACTGAATCCAATAATATGGCTCTGTCAGGAGCCGCATTTTCCAAGATGAGAAGCGGAAAAAGGATCATTTCAACATGCTTTGAGCATGCATCGGTGTATTCGCCGCTTCTTGCATTAAAAGATTTTGACTTTGACATAGATTTTGCTCCTGTGGACGAACTGGGGCATGTTAAAATAGATCAACTGCTGAATCTTATAGATGAAAATACCACGTTGGTATCTGTCATGTATGTAAACAATGAGGTAGGAGCTGTACAGGATATAGCTGCTATTTCAAAGGCAGTTAAGGAGAAAAAGCCGGACATCATATTCCATGTGGATGCGATACAGGCATACGGCAAATACAGGATAAATCCGAAAAAGGAAGGCATTGACCTGCTTTCGGTAAGCGGACATAAGATACATGCACCTAAAGGAAGCGGATTCTTATATGCTGATGAGAAGATAAAGCTGCGTCCTTTGATATTTGGCGGAGGACAGCAGAAAAACAGGCGTTCCGGTACGGAAAATGTACCTGCGATTGCCGGACTAGGCGAAGCTGTAAGAGAAGCTTATGAGGATTTTGATAAAAAGACAGAACATATATATACGTTAAAAGAGCATTTTATCGAAAGAATATCCGAAGTACCTGGTACACATGTAAATGCTGTACCGGGTATAGACATGAAGGCTTTAAGCAATACTTATGATAAAGCCATATGGGATAAAAGCCTAAAAGAGACGGCACCACACATCGTAAGTGTCAGCTTTGATAAGATAAAAGCTGAAGTCCTGCTTCATGCGTTAGAAGAAAGGAAAGTATATGTATCATCAGGATCTGCATGTTCTTCCAACCATCCGGGCATAAGCAGCACATTGCAGGCGATAGGTGTCAGAAAAGACCTGCTTGATTCAACCTTGAGGTTCAGTTTTTCAAGATATACCACTATGGATGAGATTGATTATTGCATTGATGTTTTGAAAGAGCTTGTTCCTATTTATTCAAAATATGAT
>CACYIR010000117.1 GCA_902774525.1 uncultured Lachnospiraceae bacterium | reverse complement strand
GCTCAGAATGACACTGGTTGTAAGTAATAAAAATAGGATTACTCATTAGTGTAATTATCATATACATATAAGCAAATGTCAACGATTTTGTAAAAGCGGGGACGATTCTCTTGTTACATTCATACTGTAAAACTAAGGCAGACTCATATGTTTTTGCCACTCGCTGTCCGCGCAGCGCAGACTTTTCGCGGTTAGCGGACTGATTTTGTCCGCTGCGAAAACGTCTGGAAGGATTTTGCATATAACAGAATTTGGATATAACCATAACGTCATTATGCAAAATCCGTTTTTCCTGCGATGTGGCAAATATATATGAGTCTGCCGGGAATAAAGACATGATGTGACAAGAGAACCGTCCCTTTGTCACAATCTTTATAATTTTTTAATAAAGTAGTTGACAAACTGAAAAAAAGGTGTTATCATCACTTTAACGCTTTAAAGCATAACGCTTTAAACCACTAAAGCATACCAATATTATCAAGGAGGCTGCTTTACGGCAGATATTCACTATGTTAGTAAAAATATTGATACTGGTTGTATTCTTTGCAGTAATGATCTCAGTAGGCGTAAGTGCAAAGAAGAAGGTTACCGGAGTTAACGACTTCGTACTCGGCGGCAGAAAGATCGGCCCCTGGATGGCTGCATTTTCTTTCGGTACTTCATATTTCTCAGCGGTTATCTTTGTAGGATATGCCGGACAGTTCGGATGGAAATTCGGTATCGCATCCACATGGATAGGTATAGGAAACGCTCTTATAGGTTCCATGCTTGCCTGGGTAATCCTCGGCAGACGTACCAGAGTCATGACCAATCACCTTTCGTCATCGACCATGCCCGATTTCTTCGGAAAAAGATACGACAGCAAAGCTTTAAAGATCGCAGCTTCGATCATAGCATTCGTTTTCCTTATCCCTTATACGGCTTCGGTATATAACGGACTTTCAAAGCTTTTCGCACTTGCTTTTGATATCCCTTACTCGGCAGTAGTAATCGGTATGGCAGTGCTCACCGGTGTATACGTAATCCTCGGCGGTTACATGGCATCCAGTATGAACGACTTCATACAGGGTATGATCATGCTTATCGGTATCATTGCCGTTATAGCCAGCGTACTTGCAGGTCAGGGCGGATTTACGGAAGCCATAAAGGCTCTTTCAAATGTACAGGCTCCCGAGACAGCATCACAGCCCGGTGTATTCGCTTCCTTCTTCGGACCCGATCCCGCAGGCTTATTGAGCGTAGTTATCCTTACATCACTCGGTACATGGGGACTTCCTCAGATGGTTCAGAAGTTCTATGCCATCAAGAGTGAGAAGGCTATTAAGACCGGTACCATCGTTTCTACATTCTTCGCTATCATCATCGGCGGCGGCTCATATTTCATGGGCGGTTTCGGAAGACTGTTCGGCGGCGAGGGCGCAAGCTTCATCAATGCAGAGACAGGCGCTGTAGCATATGACGGTATAGTACCCGCTATGCTCCAGAGTTCACTTTCCGATATCCTTATCGGTGTGGTAGTAGTGCTCGTGCTTTCAGCATCCATGTCCACTCTTTCCGCACTGGTACTTACATCAAGCTCAACACTTACACTTGACCTTCTTAAGGACAACGTGATAAAGAACATGGATCAGAAGAAACAGCTGCTCATAATGCGAATAATGATAGTGTTCTTCGTAGTTGTATCGGTAGTCATAGCACTTGATCCTCCTACAGCCATCGCACAGCTCATGGGTATTTCGTGGGGTGCATTGGCAGGCGCATTCCTTGCTCCTTTCCTGTACGGTCTCTACTGGAAAAAGGTTACCAGACCCGCAGTATGGGCAAGCTTCATCGCAAGCGTTGTGCTTACGGTAGGAAACCTGTTCTTCAAGTTCTTTGATTCACCTATCGTAGCAGGTGCTTTAGCCATGATCGCAGGACTTATCATTGTGCCTGTCGTATCGATCATCACAAAGAACCCTCAGAAGGATATCAACAGGGTTGACAATATTTTCGAATGTTACAATGAAAACATCACAGTTAAGAAAGCCAACAGACTTTCAGCTGACTGATGAAAAAAATAATTTTCCCCCGGGGCCGATCAAACGATCGGCCCTTTTTCTTTACCTTGCATTTATCGCGATAAAGTGGTAAAATTATACTGTTTTTATAAATCTGATTTATAAGAAAAGAGGGACAAGACTATGAAGAAAAAAATATTTGTTATAGGCCTTTTGGTTATGGCGATGATGCTTTGTGCATGCAGCTCATCCGAGAGCTCGGGTTCATCGATAAAGAGTGCGGATGACCTTAAGGGCAAGGTGATCGGTACACAGCTTGGAACCACCGGCGAGATATTTGCCGGAGATGTAGAGAATGCGACAGTTGAGAAGTACAACAAGGGTGCAGATGCTATCCAGGCATTAAAGCAGGGTAAGGTTGACGCAGTTATCATCGACCGTGAGCCTGCCAAAGAGTTCGTTAAGAAAAACGACGACTTAAAGATCCTTGATGTTCCTTTTGTAGAAGAGGAGTATTCCGTAGCTTATAAGAAGGGAAATACCGAGCTCGGCAAGAAGCTTGATGATGCGATCAACGCTTTAAAGAGCGAAGGTAAGCTTGACGAGATAGTATCTCACTGGATAGGCGAAGATGCCGATCAGGTATCATACGTTCCCGATGCTTCCGTAACAAGAACAGGCAAGCTGATCATGGCTACAAACGCAGAGTTCCCTCCTTATGAAAGCAAGAAGGGCAGCGAAGTAGTCGGCATAGATGTGGATATGATGAGAGCGGTATGCGATAAGCTTGGATTAGAGCTTGAGATAGAAGACATGCAGTTCGATTCCATCATCACTTCCGTAGAGTCAGGTAAGGCGGATGTCGGTGTAGCCGGTATCTCCGTAACAGAAGACCGTAAGAAGAATGTTGACTTTACTGTAGGCTATGCAACATCTACACAGGTTATCATAGTAAAGAAATAATTCGGAGGACCATATTGGATTCATTTTTCGATAAACTTCATGAGACTTTTATAGTGGATGACCGTTGGAAGTATCTGGTAAATGGACTTAAGACCACGCTTATCATTACGATATTTGCGGTCATGATCGGTATGCTCTTGGGCTTCCTGGTAGCGATAGTACGTTCCACACATGACAGGACCGGCAGGTTCAAGATCATGAACCTCATATGCAAGCTGTATCTTACGGTTATCAGAGGAACGCCTGTCATGGTGCAGCTGCTGATCATCTACTATGTTATCTTTGCATCCGTAAGGATAGATAAGACATTGGTCGGTATAATCGCATTCGGTATCAACTCGGGTGCGTACGTGGCTGAGATAGTCCGTTCGGGTATAATGTCCATAGATAAGGGACAGTATGAAGCGGGAGCGAGCTTGGGACTTAATTACTCCAAGACGATGAAGCACATCATCCTGCCTCAGGCATTTAAAAACGTGCTTCCCGCACTGGCAAACGAATGCATAGTATTGCTCAAAGAGACTTCGGTAGCAGGCTATATCGCCTTGGAGGACCTTACCAAGGGCGGCGATATCATCCGAAGCATTACTTACGAGCCTTTCCTGCCGCTGCTTGCGGTCGCTATCATCTATCTGGTGATAGTGGTCGGGTTATCCGCACTGGTAGGCAAGCTGGAAAGGAGGCTCAAGAAGAGTGATAGAGGTTAAAGGACTAAAAAAAGCCTTCGGAAAAAACGAAGTATTAAGCGGTATAGATACCGTGATCAATAAAGGTGAGAAGGTAGTAGTCATAGGCCCTTCAGGCTCCGGAAAGAGCACATTTTTGCGCTGCCTTAACAGACTCGAGACACCGACTGAAGGCTCCGTCATATTTGAGGGTGTGGATATAACCCATGTATCCGAAAAGGAGCTTAATAAGATCAGGGAAAAAATGGGCATGGTATTCCAGCATTTTTACCTGTTCCCGCATCTTACCATCAGGAAAAACCTGACACTCGCTCCCGTGAAGCTTAAGCTTATGACAAAGGAAGAGGCTGACAAAAGAGCGGATGAGCTCTTAAAAAAGGTAGGCCTGTTCGACAAGGCTGACAGCTACCCTGACATGCTCTCCGGCGGACAGAAGCAGAGGATCGCGATAGCGAGGGCCTTAGTCATGCGTCCCGACGTGATGCTTTTCGATGAGCCCACATCGGCACTCGACCCCGAGATGGTAGGCGAGGTACTGGCGCTCATGAAGCAGCTGGCAGAGGAAGGTATGACCATGGTGGTCGTTACCCATGAGATGGGCTTTGCCAGAGAGGTAGCATCGAGAGTCATGTTTATCGACGAAGGCGTGATCGCAGAGGAAGGCACTCCTGAAGAATTCTTCGGCAGCCCGAAGAGCCCGCGACTTAAAGAGTTTTTATCAAAGGTATTATAGGCTGCGAAGCAGACTGATGAGGTGTAAAACTTAATAAAAGATTTATTGTAAATACTCACCGGATATGGTACTATATTGTACAGTGGCGGGACGGATTATTGTCCGTCCCGTCTTTATATTCTGGGGAAGGACGGTTTTAGAAATGAGAGTAAGTGATGATATTATCTATGTAGGTGTCAACGACCATCAGATAGATCTTTTTGAAGGTCAGTATGTAGTACCGGAGGGCATGGCATACAATTCGTATGTGGTAAAGGATTATAAGATCGCCGTAATGGATACGGTGGATAAGAACTTTACCCACGAGTGGCTGGACAATGTGGCTAAGGCACTCGGGGGAAAGAAGCCTGATTACCTGGTAGTTCAGCATATGGAGCCCGATCACTCGGCAAATATCGTAAACTTTATGAAGACATATCCCGAAGCAACTATAGTTTCTTCGCAGAAAGCCTTCAGCATGATGAAGAACTTCTTCGGACAGGAATTTGAAGACAAGCGCCTCATCGTCGGTGAGGGTGACGAGCTTCCGCTCGGAAAGCATGTTTTAAAGTTTATCGCAGCTCCCATGGTTCACTGGCCCGAGGTTATCATGACCTATGATACCTTTGACAAAGTGCTGTTTTCTGCAGACGGCTTCGGAAAATTCGGTGCTAACGACGTAGAGGACGATGACTGGGCATGTGAAGCAAGAAGGTATTATTTCGGTATAGTAGGAAAGTACGGTGCACAGGTACAGGCAGTATTAAAGAAGGCTGCTGGACTTGATATTAAGACCATATGCCCTCTGCACGGCCCGGTGCTTAATGATAACTTAGGATATTATATCGGTCTCTATGATACATGGTCAAGCTACGGAGTAGAGTCCGACGGCATCATGATAGCT
>CACYIR010000116.1 GCA_902774525.1 uncultured Lachnospiraceae bacterium | reverse complement strand
GAGTATACACATATCTATTCGATACAGGCACTGTTGGGATACAATCCCACTCAGGAGGAGCTTGATTATTATTCACTTGAGAAAAATGTAACAGAGAATACACCTCCCTGCTTTATCTGGCAGACATTGGGCGACAGCCTTGTGCCTGTAGAGAACAGCTATCTGTTTGCAAAGGCATTGAAGGAGAAGAACGTCGGATATGCACAGTATGTATTCCCGTTCGGCGACCACGGTCTTTCGGTAGCAAGCCCCGAGCAGTTCTTCGGATGGCATGGCGGAGAGTATTCGACGGAACAGCTGAACAAAGTTCTTGAGCATGTTAAGGACAATACGCTGATCAATGTATCGGAGCAGCGCAGAAATGAGCTTATGGAGCAGTTCTTCAGTGAGAAAAAGGCTCCCGAGCCTCCGAAGCATGATGAGAACGGAGAGGGACCTAAAATGCCGCAGGGCAATCCTTTCGCGGATATAAGCCTGTGGCCTGAACTTGCATATATATGGATGTCAAGGATCATTTAACAAAGGAGCACTATAGGATAAATGTCGGACAATGGTAAAAAGACACCTAACAGAGGCGGCCGGAGCCAAAACGGTAAAAAGCCACAGCCTGTGACAAAGAGCAATACCAAAAGTACGGGCAGTCAGGCAAAGAACGGAAATTCCGGGAAAAAACCGGCACTTCTTGCCCAGAATATGAACGGCAGGAGAAATGTCGGGAGCAGGAGTCAAAAGAAAGAACCCGTGACCGAGCTTGAAGAAAAGGGATATATTTCAAGAAAAAAGCCTGATGCCGTAAGGGACAGAAATGCAGAGGCAAAGAAGGACGATATTATCATAATCGTCGTGACTCTTGTCTGCATACTTATGGTATTAAGCTATGTCGGTATCTGCGGTATAGTGGGTACAGGCATCAATGCACTCGTATTCGGCCTGTTCGGAAGGCTCGGATATATACTTCCCTTTATCATATGGGTACTTACCCTGTTTATCATAGCCAATAAGGATAACGGTGTAAGTCCTGTAGGCATAGTCTATGCGGTACTTTTGAGTGCGGTGCTCGGTGCGCTTATACAGCTTGCGGCGGGCGGATTTAATGAAGAGATAGGATTGTTTGACTATTTCACCAACTCAAGCCTTAACTACGAAGGCGAGCTGGCAACATACGGAGGTCTTTTGGGCGGTATGTTTGTTAAGCTTTTATGCCCTCTCGTGGGAAAAGTTGCAACAGTACTGATACTTATAGCCCTGTTACTTATACTTTTTGTCCTCATGACCGGAAAGCCTTTTGTCATGGCCGTATTTAAAAAGATCAGCCGCAGGATTGACGATTACAGGAAGAGAAGAAGCATAGAGCGAAGTGAACAGGATATATACGATGATGAGGAAGAACAGGACGAAACATACAGTCATCCCAAGGTAAGATACGGTGTAAGGCGTCTTCCGAGACAGCGTATGGGTACCATGAATGTCGAATTCGGCAAAAAAGGCGCTGACGGAAAGAAAGCCGCCGCACCCGATAAGAAATCCGAGTCCGACAAAAACAGAAAGAATGAATTAAAGAACAGTGTAAAGCCTGAAGATACTACTGTAGTTTCAGACAGCGCAGATACAGCTAAAAGAAAAGCTCCCGGCAGCCTGTATATCCCCGGAGTCGGCAATGTCAGACTCGGCAAGGATGCTTCGGAGGAGATCAGGGAAGAGGATTATACCGATGCCGATTTTGCGGAAGTCGGTGTAAACAATGCAGGACTTTCCGATATGTCTGACGGATATAAGAGGGAAACAACCAGAAAACATGATCCGTTTGAGGAAAGCAGCAAGGTTACATCCATCGGCATGAAGAAGCTTCATTCGGGCAGTACCGGAGCTGACAGCGATGATCCGTCAAGGATAGTTGACATAACGGCTCCTAAGATCAACGATTTTGACAGCTTTACCGATGATTTCCGCGTAGATCTGTCAGAGGATGATGATCTGGACAATGATGTAAAGGATCCCTTCACAGACTCCGGGATCCGTGATATAAGCGACAGGAACCGCAGAAGTGATGATGTGAATGACAGACCTTTGGTGGATAAAAAGACCGCCGAGAGCGTCGATCAGGTAATAAAAGAATATGATGAGAAGCACGGCAGTGCATCAGAGGCTCCCGCAGGCAGCGACAAGGCGGATAAGCTGAAGGAAAAGATAGTACCCGTAGCAGGAGCTGCCGTATTTACCGATATGTCAAAGGAGGCTGCAAAACCTGCGGCACCCGTGATGCCGGAATATAAATTCCCTTCGGTAAAGCTTCTTAATAAGAGTAAGAGCCAGCAGAACAATAACTCTTCAAAGAGGATGGAGCTTGAGAATACCATCAACAAGCTTCAGTCTACATTTGAGAGCTTCGGTGTAGGCGTTAAGGTAACGGATGCCAGCGTAGGACCTACCGTTACGAGATACGAGCTGCTTCCCGATCAGGGAGTAAAGGTTAAGACCATCACGGCATTAAGCGATGATATCAAGCTTGCTCTTGCGGCTCCCGAGATAAGGATCGAGGCACCCATACCCGGCAAAGCTGCGGTAGGTATAGAGGTGCCCAATAAAGAGAGTGCGCCAGTACTGTTCGGCGATCTTATCGATTCCGATGAGTTCAGGAATGCCAAGACCAATCTGGCATTTGTAGTAGGTAAGGATATAGGCGGCAAATCCATCATTTCGGATATAGGCGAAATGCCCCATGCTCTTATAGCAGGTGCTACCGGCTCAGGTAAATCGGTATGTATCAACTCGCTTATCATGAGTATCCTGTATAAATCAAAGCCTACCGATGTCAAGATGATCATGATCGACCCCAAGCGTGTCGAGCTGGTCGGATATAACGGCATACCCCATCTGATCGTGCCCGTAGTTACCGATGTAAAGAAGGCAGCGGGAGCTCTGGCATGGGCTGTGGCCGAGATGGACACCAGATATAAGCTTTTTGCGGATGCGGGAGTAAGAGATCTTGCAGCTTACAATAATCATATGGTTGAAAAGTGGATGGAGGAAAGCAATGAGGGCGAGTGTCCCGACAAGCTGCCCCAGATAGTCATCATCGTAGACGAGCTTAACGACCTTATGATGACTGCGAATTCCAAGGATATCGAGTCCGATATAGCACGTCTGACACAGCTTGCACGTGCCTGCGGTATCCATGTTATCCTTGCGACACAGCGTCCGAGTGTCAACGTTATCACAGGTACCATTAAGGCAAATATCCCTACCAGGATCGCATTCTCCGTATCTTCAATAGTCGATTCACGTACCATCCTCGATCAGGCCGGTGCGGAAAAGCTTTTGGGAAAGGGAGACATGCTGTACTATCCGAGAGGATATGCAAAGCCGGTACGTCTTCAGGGCGTATATGTTTCCGATAAAGAGGTTAACGATGTTGTGGACTTCATCAAGAAGCAGTATAAAGAGATGAAGTACAATGACATAGTGAGCAAGCATATCGACGAGAAAGCTGCAGGAAAGCCTCAGGCTAAGGACGACGGAGGCCAGCAGGACCAGGATGCGAATGACGAGTTCTTTGAGGATGCCGGCAGACTTATAATAAAGAAGCAGAAGGCTTCGGTAGGTATGCTCCAGCGTGAGTTCAGGATAGGCTTTAACCGTGCCGCCAGGATCATGGACAATCTTGCGGAGGACGGAGTGGTTGGACCCGAGGAGGGTACCAAGCCCAGAAAGATACTGATGACACTTGAAGAATTTGAGGCATATCTGGCTCAGAATGGGCAGTAAACCGTATCGAAAATATTTTTTGAAAAATGTGTTGACAAACGAACATTAGTTTGCTATTATAGTTTTTGTAATGATCAGTGTAAAAGTGTGTAAAGTACTAAAAAGTGTGTAATCAAAGGAAAGGGGAGCCGTTTATACGGCATCTGATTTATGGCTAGAGAAAAAGAGAGCAAAACTATCGCAGCAGATGACAACAGACAGAGAGCATTGGAGTCAGCTCTTGCACAGATTGAGAAGAACTTCGGAAAAGGTTCCGTCATGAAGCTTGGGGATAAAAGTGCCCATATGAACATCGAGACTGTATCTACAGGCTGCTTAAGCCTTGACCTTGCTTTAGGTCTCGGCGGAGTACCTAAGGGCAGGATCATCGAGATCTACGGACCCGAGTCCAGCGGTAAGACCACCGTTGCACTTCATATGGTAGCAGAGGTTCAGAAGAGAAACGGTATTGCAGGATTTATAGATGCAGAGCATGCACTTGATCCCGTATATGCTAAGAACATCGGTGTAGATATTGACAATTTATATATTTCCCAGCCTGATAACGGTGAGCAGGCTCTTGAGATTGCCGAGACCATGGTACGTTCCGGTGCGGTGGATATCATCATCATCGACTCCGTAGCAGCACTTGTTCCCAAGGCTGAGATAGAGGGCGATATGGGTGATTCACATGTCGGACTTCAGGCAAGGCTTATGTCTCAGGCATTGAGAAAGCTTACAGGTGTTGTCAGCAGGACTAACTGTATAGTAGTATTTATCAACCAGCTCCGTGAGAAGGTCGGCGTTATGTTCGGTAATCCCGAGACCACCACAGGCGGCCGTGCTTTGAAGTTCTATTCATCCGTCAGAATGGATGTCCGCAGGATCGACAGTATCAAGAGTGCCGGCGAAGTTATCGGTAACAGGACCAGGGTCAAGGTCGTTAAGAATAAGATCGCTCCTCCTTTTAAAGAGGCAGAATTCGATATCATCTACGGTAAGGGCATCTCTAAGATAGGAGATATCATTGACCTTGCAGCCAACGACAATATCATCGTTAAGAGCGGATCATGGTTCTCATATAACGGAGAAAAGATCGGACAGGGCAGGGACAATACCAAGCAGTTCCTTGCAGAGCATCCCGAGATTGCCGATGAGATCGAGAAGAAGGTACGTGACAAGTACGTGATCAAGCCTGAGGATATAGAGGAAGAGGCTGACGAGGAGCTTCCTGAGGATCTTGAGGATTAAGTATTATTTATATAAGTGAATTATAAGGGCAGGTATTATGACGGTTTATAACTTTCGTTCGCCTGCCCTTTTTTCTTATAAGAAGGAGAAAGAATGGAAATAACATTTGGGAATACGATCACAAAAAAAACTCCCGTATATGCTGACGGAGAGCTGCTCGGAGCGTTGTATCCTAAGGAACTCGTGACATACGGGCTTGAGGACGGAGAGGATGTATCTTTAGAGACGATAGAGCAGATATTAAAAGAGACCCTGATCCCGAGAGCAAAGAGATACGCGATGAATCTTCTCATAAAGTCGGATAAGACGGAGACGGAGCTTCTGCGTAAGCTTAAAAGTGCCGGATACGGGGAAGAAGCAGGGAAAGCGGCTATAGAGTATGTCAAAAGCTTCCATTATATAGATGAGCTCCGTACGGCGGAAAGCTATATAAGGATCAAGATGGAT
>CACYIR010000115.1 GCA_902774525.1 uncultured Lachnospiraceae bacterium | reverse complement strand
AAAAGGTCCGTGTGACTTAAGAAGTACTGCAGGTACATCCATAGGCTTGATGCCTCTGGCCTTAAAAGTCTCGATGATAAGCTTTCCGGTGTTGCCCTCGTAGTCCTCATCTATCTCTTCCTGTGAAAGGCATCTCGCACAGGGAACTGCGCCGTAGAAATAATCAGCATGTGTAGTACCGAGTGCGGGGATATCCATACCCTGCTGTGCCATAACAGTTGCCCAGCGTGAATGTGTATGTACGATACCGCCTAAATCCTTATACTCTCTGTAAAGAGCAAGATGGGTAGGTGTGTCGGATGAAGGTCTTAAGTCTCCCTCTACTTTGTTGCCGTCAAGGTCAAGTACTACCATATCATCGGCAGTCATGGTCTCATATGATACACCTGAAGGCTTGATAACTACAAGTCCTTTCTCACGGTCAATTCCTGATACGTTTCCCCAGGTAAGGGTTACTAAATTGTGCTTAGGCAGCTGAAGGTTTGCCTCTAATACTTCTTTCTTTAATGCTTCTAACATGATCGTTTTCCTTTCTTTTATATGATCTATATATTATTACAGATTCTTCTTCCAGCTGGTAGGCGTGAACACAAGTATCAGCGGGAACAGTTCGAGTCGTCCCGCAAGCATGTCAAATATAAGTGTCAGCTTACTAATATCCGAGAAAAATGCAAAGTTGCAAGTCGGACCGACCTTATTCATACCGGGTCCCATATTATTAAGCGTAGCAAGTACCGCAGTAAAATTTGTCGTAAAATCATGCCCGTCGGCAGACAAAACAAAAGTCGATGCAGCAAATATGAAAAAGAATACTGCAAGATACACAAGTGTGGTATGTACAGTCGCATCGTCTACCACCGACCCGTCCATCCTGACCTTGGTAACAGAACGTGGATGGATAAGGTTCTTTATCTGGTTCTTAAAGCTCTTCCAGAGGATGAGTATACGGCTCATCTTTATACCGCCGCCGGTACTGCCGGCACATGCACCCATGAACATGCACAATATCAATACCATCTTTGAGAACTCAGGCCACATATCAAAGTCTGTAGTGGCAAATCCCGTAGAAGTGATAAGCGTACCTACCTGGAATGAAGCGGTCCTCACTGTTTCAGACATGGTAGGATACATGTTGCTGATGTTTATCGATATGGCTACTACAGCCACCACTATCATGAAGAAATACAGCCTTATCTCCTCCATGCAGAGCGCTTGTTTAAACTTTTTCCTTAAGATAAGGAAATACATGCTGTAGTTAACACCGCTCAGTATCATAAAGGCCGTGACTACCCATTGTATGGTAGGCGACATGGAAGCTATACTGTCATTTCTGGTACCGAATCCGCCTGTACCGATGGTACCGAATGTGGTACACAGGCTTTCAAAAAGGTTGAGCCCGCATATAAGAAGGATGATACACTCCAATGCGCCCATTGCCAGGTATACCGAATAAAGGATCTTTACCGTATCCTTTATCCTGGGAACCAGCTTATCCACAGAAGGTCCTGTACTCTCTGCCTTCATAAGGTTGATGGTATTGCCGCCCAGCATGGGAAGCAATGCAGACAGGAATACGAATACTCCCATACCACCGAGTAAGTGAGTAAAGCTTCTCCAGAAAAGGCAGGCATGCGATACTACCTCTACATTTGTCAGTATCGTGGCTCCGGTGGTGGAAAATCCCGAAGCTGTCTCAAATACAGCATCGATATACCTTGGTATCTCCCCGCACATCACAAACGGCAGGGCACCGAACAGACTCATTATGATCCATCCGAGTGCTACTACGAAAAAGCCTTCTTTAAGGAAGAGGCCGCCTTTTTTAGGCTTCTTTAAGTTAAGCAATACGCCGCATACCAAGCATATGCCGGCAGTTATCAGGAAACTGAAACCTTGATTTTCGCCATATATGAGTCCTACCACAAACGGGAACATCAGGAATATGGCTTCTGATTTTAATATCCATCCGAGGATATAAAATACAACTCCGTAATTCATGATCTAGAACTCCTACTCCATTATATCCTCAATGTTTTTAATATCTACCTTGGTATGAACGATCATTACCCTGTCGCCTACCTCCAAAGTATCGGAACCGGTCGGGATGATGTTCTTACCCTTTCTGGAAATGATGCATATGAGCACGCCCTTTTTCATCTGAAGTTCGGAAAGCGGTACGCCGGTAACACCGGATTCTTCGGTGATCCTGAAGGAAAGCGCTTCCGCTTTTCCGCCTCCTAAGCGTCTGAAATACTCGATATTGCTGCCCATGGTATACTGCAGTGATCGTACAAACTGAAGTATCCTGTCTGACAGGATCTTGTTCGGGAAGATGATGGTATCGAGATTCATGCGGTTGATCACTTCTTCGAAATTGGTACGGCTTACCTTGGTAGCAGTCTTAACATCGGTAAGTGACATCGCATTTATCGAAAGCAATATGTTTTCCTCATCGATACTTGTAAGTGCTGCAAGTCCTGCGGCGTTTTCTATACCTTCCTCCAGCAGTATCTCTTTAGCGGTACCGTCAGCACAGATGATATCTGCTTCAGGCAGATTCTCTGCCAAGAAATCACATCTTGCCTTGTTTATCTCTATGATCTTAACACTTATACCGGATGTTATAAGGTTCCTTGCAAGATAATAACCCGTCTTTCCGCCGCCTACGATGATAACGTTAGAAGCTTTTTTAGTGGCAAATCCGAACTTCTTAAAGAATGCGTATATCTCACGCATGGTACCTACCGCACCGACTATATCGCCCTCTTCAAGTACAAAATGTCCGTCGGGGATGATCACTTCATCTCCTCTTTCAACCATACTTATGAGGACATTGCAGTTATGCTTGGACCTCATGTCCATCAGTTTGGTACCCTTAAGATTGGAATCGGGTTTGATCTTAAAATGGACCATTTCCACCTTATCACCCAAGAAGGTATCGATCTGTGATGCATAAGGGAATTTGAATATCCTGGAGAACTCGTAAGCAGTCATAAGCTCGGGGTTTACAACCATATCTATGGCAAGCTCCCGTCTCAAGAAGTCAATCTCCATGTTATAGATGGGATTACGTACTCTGGCTATGGTCTTGCAGTTTCCCTTTTTCTTAGCTATAACGCAGCTAAGTAAGTTCGTTTCATCCGAATCCATAGCAGCTATAAAAAGGTCTGTCTGCTCTATGTTCGCACCGTCCAGTGTGGCAGCACTGCAGCCGTCGCCGCAGTATGTCATAACATCCAGACCGTTCAGTCTGGTATTAAGTCTTTCCTTGTTTGTATCAACAACTGTGATAGTATGTCCTTCTGCGACAAGCTGTTCCACTATGGCTACTCCTACTTTGCCGCATCCTACTACTATAATCTTCATGTTTCCTCCGGTTTTTTATATTGTAAGCTCCTTTGTATTCGCTCAGGATTACAATTTTATGATACTTAAAATATGATCAAGGCACTCCTCGATAGTACCGTTGTTTTCAACTGTATGGTCGCTCCAGCCCTCGTATTTTTCTTTTCTTTGGGCATAAAGCTTTTCCACTCCGTTCTGCTCGGACAGTGGTCTTCCCTTACTGGTAAGCTTATCCAAGTCTCTTTTTATGTATATGACTAAAGAGTTTTTTATAATCTCTTTATTTTCTTCCTTGACAACAATTCCGCCGCCGCAGGAAATAATACGTGATCGTACGCCTCCGCCGAAGGATTTTGCATTTTCTTTGCTGGCGGGATCGGTCTTTTGAGATATGTTTCTCAAAAGCTCGCTTTCTAATGCTCTAAATTCATCCTCGCCCTTATTCCTTATACATGCGGACGGTGTAATATGATACGAAGTCCTGAACAGCGCATCCATATCCATAAAATCACGCTGGATCCTTTCAGCAAGCATCCTTCCTATTGTGCTCTTGCCGCACCCGGGCATACCGATGAGATAAATATCTCTTGTACCGTAAGTATTGTTGCTCTGCTGATATTTGGAACAGTCCATAAGAGCACAGAGTATGCTTTCCAAATACTTTGAATTCTTATATCCCGAAAGCGTCTCCCTTAAAGACTGTTTTTTTTCTTCTTCACGTTCAGGACAGAAAAGCTCCTGATTGTTCTTTGCTTTATATTCACCTATCTGTTCCGTGATGTCAAATCTCTGCTTTAACAGTTCCAGCAGACCTGCATCAACGACGTCGATTTCTTTGCGTAATTCTTTCAGATCTTTCATATTAATCCTTTATTTCTCAGGTTTCTCTAATCCGAAGTGCAGGTAACCTTCCCTGGTCACGATCCTGCCTCTGGGAGTTCTTGCGATAAGTCCCGACTGTACCAGATAAGGCTCATATACATCCTCTACAGTACCGGAATCCTCACCTATGGTTGTAGCTATAGCGTCTATGCCCACAGGACCGCCGTCAAACTTATCGATCATGGTATGAAGTATTGCTCTGTCAATATTGTCAAGGCCGAGTTTATCCACTTCCATAAGGTCAAGTGCATAATTGGCTACTTCCTTCGTGATCTTTCCGTCGTATTTTACCTGGGCAAAATCCCTCATACGCTTTAAGAAACGGTTCGCAAGTCTGGGCGTACCTCTCGAACGTCTTGCAAGTTCCAAAGCTCCTTCAGGGTCTATCTCGCACTTAAGCACTTCGGCCGATCTGTGGATGATGTCCTGCAGTTCTTTAATGGTATAAAATTCCAGACGGCTTACAACACCGAATCTGTCTCTTAAAGGTGCCGTAAGCATACCTGCTCTCGTGGTAGCCCCGACTAAAGTAAACTTAGGCAGGTCAAGTCTAATGGACTTAGCTGCCGCACCTCTGCCGATAACGATATCTATGCAGAAATCCTCCATAGCCGGATACAGAAGCTCTTCCACCTGACGGTTTAAACGGTGTATCTCATCGATAAAGAGCACATCGCCTTCCTTTAACCCGTTAAGGATGGCAGCCATATCTCCCGCCTTTTCTATGGCAGGTCCGGTAGTGGTCTTGATATTTACGCCCATTTCGTTGGCTATGATACCTGCGAGCGTAGTTTTTCCGAGACCGGGAGGTCCGAACAGAAGTACATGGTCCAATGACTCATTTCTCTGTTTCGCTGCATCTATATATATTTTCAGATTTTCTTTTACTTTCTGCTGACCGATATAGTCTTTTAACATCTGCGGTCTAAGTGTACCTTCAACCGTACTGTCTTCCACCGTATATTCGGTCGTGATCATTCTTTTTGCCACTTATCTGTCCCCGTTTAATTTAAATATTTCTTAAGCTCAGGCTCAGCAGCCTGTCTACCGTCATGTCCTCTGTTATCTGTACAGCACGGACTGCCTTTGTACTCTCTGCGGATGTATATCCGAGCGATACAAGTGCGGCTATCGCATCACTGATGATGCCTTCATCAGCCTTTGATGCAGGTGCAGCAGCCACGTCAGCTGCAGATATTGAACCGTTCAGTGCATCTGCAAGCTTAAACTTATCCTTAAGCTCTAAGACAAGCTTTGCCGCAGTTTTCTTG
>CACYIR010000114.1:5312-10826 GCA_902774525.1 uncultured Lachnospiraceae bacterium | reverse complement strand
AATATCTGAAGAAGGAGGGTGTGATATGATCGGTTTTGCGCTGTGCGGTTCCTTTTGCACCATCGGGCGCGCGTTGGATGAACTGGAACGCCTTGCGCTGTCCTACCCGGTGCAGGTCGTCTGCAGCGAGATCGTTTACGCCACGGATACGCGCTTTTCCACGGCAAAAAACGTGATCGAACGCGCCGAGCGCATCACGAAGCGCTCCGTGATCCACACCATCGTGGGGGCGGAACCGCTGGGCCCCGCCACGCCGCTCGAGGCGCTGGTCGTGTGCCCCTGCACGGGCAACACGCTGGCCAAAACGGCGGGCGGCATCACCGACACCGCCGTTTATATCGCCTACGAGCCATACACACGTGTCAGCTTCTTTTACCTCTACATCGGAAGCCTTAAGCCCCACCTCAATGACATGGTCGTTTACATCATAATTGTTCTCGTTATCCTTTACTACCTGTACAAACTGAAATATGAAGAAAAGGGTAACCATCATAAGAAAAATACTTAAAAAATCTCTTTTTGAAAGCATTTGTCACCTCATTAACTAAATACCCTTATAAGCTCTAACGTTTCCTTGTCAATAACTACGGGCGATGCCTTCAGTTCTTCGATACAGTTAAAGAAATCATCCCTTCTGTTCATGGCAAAGTAAAGCTTCAGCCGGCAGGTATATGCTGCGAGAGATGATGCGCAATGCATCTTTAGTCTGTCGCACCATTTTTCACATCTTTCATAGTCCTCTATGCCTAAAAGCCTTAATGTTATGGCTTCAAACTGGTCCGCGGTCACACTGTCAGGCTCTCCCATGTACAGGATCTCGCCTACCGCCTCCATAATACCGACATAGTTTCTCTGCTCCATCTCGATAAATACCTTCTGGCTCAGCACCTGATCCATATAGTCTATCAGGTTGCTGCACTTTCTGTATTTATCCGGAGCATCTTCCAATATGCTTTTATATTCCTTGTCAACCACATTTCTGAATTCATTTAAGGCATCCTGAAGAACAGTTGCTGCGTAGTGTGATGTTTCCGTATCCTCACTGTTAAGTGCAAGTGTTATGGATGCAAGTGAATTCTTTATATCGCTGCTGACAACATTCATCATGACATTTCTTAAGTCCTGTTTTCCGGTAATGGCTATAGCCTCCTCAAGAGGGATCATATTACGCTCCTTCTCTTCCTCGGCCTTAGTCTCAAACTTCGGGTGATCCTTACCGAATATAACGTCTTCCAGATCTACAGGAGAAGCCATGAAAGTCTTATACCATACATATGACAGTCCGAAGAAAATGATCCCCACCACCGGACATAAGATCATGACCAGAGTCTTTATAAGGACGCTTTTCTCCTTGTTCAGTCCGACTATGGTGACAACTATATAGTATATGGCAGCAATAATGAAGTTTATAATTAAAAGTGCTATTATCAGGATACTCTGTCCGGTCGCAGACATACTACACCATCCTCCACTATTTCCGTATCAATGCCTTGGTTCTCAAAACGCTTCATAACGAATGCCGAATCGGCCCTCGTAGTATTTGCAAGTAATATCTGAAGTCCTTCATCCGTCATGCCCATGATATCAGACTGCCTGAGCAGATGTGCCACCTTGTTGCTCAAGGTATATACCGTATCGTCCTTCTGGCTCTTAACACTTAAAAGCACACACTCTGCAAGACCTTCTCTTTCAGCATTCTGGAATGCCGTACGCAGCGGTACAAACGCATCTGCCTCCAAGACCTTTGTTCCCTCTATGTATCTCTTCTCCTCAAGTGCCTGCAGGTATCTGGTAGAACGTACTACGGCACCCTTTATCAGTGCACTGATGACTACCAGCATGTTTGCCTGGCCAAGGGTCATATTTTCCCAAGGAAGAGTCCAGATCATAAGGATGGTCTGCGGACGGTTGTCATCATCAAAGATCATGTTGGCCATCATGGGAAGGCCGTCTTCCATTTTTCTGTTGATGAATACTTTATGATCCTCAAGTACCGAATACATACTCGAAAGCTGTTCTTTGTACTTTACGGAGTTACCGAGAACTCTTGCCTTCTTTGAAGTAGCCGAGAAAAGTCTCGCATAATCATCATTTACCACATTGTATATGGCAACATCCTTACTCTTTACCAGGGTCGAAAGCATATCGGCCGCATAGAAAAGAACCTCTTCCGGACTTCTCTGGTCAAGTGCCGATGTGATGCTGTAGATCTTACCGATACTGTCGTTCTGGTTGACAAGCTGGGTTTCAAGTGCATCCTTAACACGCACGTTACTGCTGTTGATATCTCTCATATCTCCCAACTGCCCGGACAGGAATTCCTTTTCTTCAAGACTTTCCCTCTTGAGCTTGGTAATCTGGTCTCTCATGTAACCTACTACCAGACCGAGTATAAATATCTGAGCTACCCATACGTATGTATTGGTATCGAGCATAACCTCAAATCCGGTCTGCGTGTACATCTGCCTGAAACAGTAACCTGCCGTAGCAAGTACTGCCGAGAATACAGCCTGCTGCTGTCCGTAAACGATAGCAAAAAGCAATACATAGAGCAGATAAAAGTCAAGGTTTGCAAAATACTTGCTGTCCGCCGTTTTGTTATTTAACAGGAAGAACGGGATAAATACGATAAGGTTCTCAATAAAAGGTATCATAGCCTTGATCAGCCAGCCGCCCTTGTCTGCCACTCTCTCCGCGAGTGATTTCTTCTTTTCCTCATCGTTCCAGAACGCGTTCTTGTTCAGGTTCATGGTTCTGGCTATGGTCTTGATTATTCCTTCGTCACTGCAGTAATACTGCTTTCCGAATTCGCTTATGAACCTTTCATTTGAAAGTACTATACGCTTCTTCTCTCCCGGAAGGCTCATTACCTTTGTTTCATCGCCGAAATGCTGTCTTACCATCTCTGCAACTTCGGGCTCTGTCTTCTCCCTGCATGAAGAAATATTGTAAAGGTTATATTCATGGCTGTCCGCAACAGAGGCACGATAAATAAACTCTACGGCATCAGTCTCATAGAGCAGTGCAAATTTGCTGTTTTCGTTTGCCGTGATCTTCTTTTCGTCAAATGCTTCAAGACACATCTTAGTGCATTTGTCACGGCATTCGCTTCTCTTTTTGGGGACTCCATAGACATGATCGAGACGGAGCGTCATGATATCTCTCTCACGGCTTACACGATAGCTCTCACACATTTCTTCCGCCTGTGCGAGGAGCATGCTTTTAACACCTATGGGAGTGAGGGGATCGTTTTCCGTAATATCCGCATCACTGTTCATGCTGTAGACTTCATCTGAAGAAAGGTAAACAAACCTTCCCTTGTTCTTCATGGCGTAGCTCATCAGTATGTTCATCAGGCCCGATGAATACTGTACAGCATCCGCTTCTTCGTTGGTCCACTTAAAATTGGTGTCGTACGCTCCCAAAAATATGGTCAGATCCATATTTATGCTTTCAAAAATCTCATTCAGACAAGCACAGTCATAGGGAAAATTGTATCTTTCAAAAACCTTCTGATACGGGGCCTTGTCCTGTCTGGTACCCGTAAGAAGATATACCCTGTGACCTTCCTTTTTAAATTTGATGATAAGGCTGTTGATCAGACTGCCTGATCCGCCTATAAGAAGTACGTTCACACTGCCTCCTGTTTTTCCCGGTATCCATGGTATCTTTGAGCATAGTTATGCTTAAGTCTGTGATCCGATGGTATATCCGAATTGCCGCAGCTGCAGTTCAAAACTTAAAATGTCTTCTAAGGCATCTTCAGGCTTTGAACTGTATCTGCTACTGATAATGCCGGCAATCTGCTTGCTGCTCTTGCCTTCTTCCAACAACTGCAATACTAAAGCCCCTGTCTCATTAAAAGACATAGGCTTTTTATACTCCGGGGAATCCTGCTTCAGATCTATCAGCCAGTTCGTGCCGGCTGCATGGCGTAAGATAAAACGCTTATCCATTTTCAGTATCCTCCCGTATATTTTGCGACTCATGTCAAAAGCACATTTTTACAGTGCTGAAGGGCATAAATCACCAAGTGTTAATTATACACATAATGCCTTGTTTTGTAAAGGTTTTTGGCCATATTTTCTTAATATGTATCATAATTGTTATAATTTAAATTTGCGGGGGTTTTCAAAATCCGTATGCAATTGTCTAAATCTTCTAAAACTTTAGCTCATTTTCAAAACATTTATATGTCAACAGATTTTTAATTTTATTGTAAATTTATCACAAATGACAAAACAAAGTTTCGTCTTGACACGTTTTTTCCCGAGACTACAAAAGTGGTTATTTTTTGTTGATAACGTGGATAAAATGGTTTATAACTCAAAAACATATGAAAATAAGCCTCTTTTTTGTGGATAACTTTTAGTTTAATCCACAAAACGGAGTTTTTTTACTCCCCGAACAGAATTTTGGATTTTCATTCATTTGTGCAAATTGCACAAAAAGTAAAATGTCAATACCTTTTCTGTCGTTTATAATTGTCGGACTTTCAGACACAAAAGACATTAATGACAGAAAAAGGCGTTTCTGCCGGATTTTTGTTTTGTTCCGGTAGTTGAATTAATCCTTATAATATGGTATGATTGGGTATGTCATTTTAAAAAGAAACGGAGAATCAACCATGAGCGAGCTTAAAATCTATGATACCGTGATAATCGGGGCAGGTCCGGCAGGTATGGCTGCTGCCATTTACGGCGCAAGGGCCGAACTTTCCTTCTGTCTTATCGACCGTTCGTACGCACCCGGCGGACAGGTTCTCTCTACCTATGAAGTAGACAACTATCCCGGCCTTCCGGGACTCTCCGGAGGAGAGCTAGCGGATGCTTTTAAAAAGCATTGCGACAAGCTCGGATGTCCTTTTGTTACAGCCGATATCACTGATATCACTCCCGGTTATATCGCTCCGAACGGATTCTTTAATGAGATAGATTTAAAAACCCGCGGGCTTGATTCCATGATAGATCTCGTATATATGATCTCTACCGCAGAAGGCGATGCATATCTTACCAGGACCGTCATTGCCGCAACAGGTGCTTCACACAGAAAAGCAGGAATAGACGGCGAGGAAGACTTCGCAGGTGTCGGTGTATCCTACTGTGCAACCTGTGACGGTGCATTCTTCCGCAAAAAAGATGTAGCTGTAGTAGGCGGCGGAGATGTAGCTTTAGAAGATGCGATATTCCTTTCAAGGCTTTGCAGGAAAGTATATCTTGTACACAGACGCGATCAGTTCAGGGCTGCCAAAAGCCTCGTATCCCAAGCTGATGCTATAGAGAATATCGAGTTTGTATTCGACAGTATATCCAAGAAGATCTCGGGCAATTCAAATGTAGAAGAATTGCTTGTAAAAAATATCAAGACCGGTGAAGACAGGGCTTTGGCTGTGTCAGGGGTATTTATCGCTATAGGTATCACACCTGCAACCGGACTGTTTAAGGACCTTGTGGCTTGCGACGAGAGCGGTTACATCATCGCCGATGAATCAGGCAAGACTTCAATGCCCGGTAT
>CACYIR010000114.1:0-5288 GCA_902774525.1 uncultured Lachnospiraceae bacterium | reverse complement strand
AAGCCCTTGAGACAGATCATCACCGCAGCCGCTGACGGTGCAAACTGCATCACCAGTGTTGAAGGTTACCTGATGAAATGATAAAACCCGTAACCCCAAAGACTATATAAACGGAGAATATAAATGAAGACACCGGCCAAGATCCTGGAGACAAAACAATCGGTTGTTTACGGATGCATTTTCCTCTGTTCCATCTTTATGTCCTTTATTGCAACCAATAATCCCTTCCTGGCCGGTAATACTTATGTTGACTCTTCTGTTTTCAACTATGTTGGCCGGGTGATCCTTAACGGAGGTATGCCTTATAGAGACACTTTCGATCACAAGGGACCGCTGATCTATCTGATCGATGCTTTAGGCCAGCTCATCCACGAATCTTTAGGTTTATGGTTTATAGAGCTTATCACTCTCTTCTTTATATTTTTACTTGTATATAAGATAGCGAAGCTTGTCGGATGCAACAATATCCGTTCTTTAGCTGTCATTCTTGTCAGCATGTGTTCAATGGCCCTTTATTTTGAAGGCGGAAACTTAGTTGAAGAATACGCATGCTTATTCATAATGCTCCAACTCTACATTTTCCTTCATTTCTTTATGGATAAGGAAATAAGCATTTTGCAGCTTATCATAAGCGGTTTCTGCTTCGGTGCCGTATGCTTATTGCGTATAAACATGGTTTCATTATGGATCGTGATGTGTATCGGCGTAGTGATCAAATGCATCAAAGATAAGAAAGCACCGACGATCGGCAGGTTTATCCTCTGGTTTCTTACAGGTGCATGTATAATAGTGATCCCGATAATCATATGGCTTGTAGCAGGTGGTGCTTTTAAACCCTTCATCGAGGATTACTTTTCTTTCAACTTCCTTTACAGCAGTCAGGCAGAAAATGCTACCCTGATAAACATAATAAAAGGCGTTGCTATCTTTACGATAACTCCGCCTGTGTTACTTGGCCTGATCATTATGACTATTGTATGTTTTAAAGACAGAAAACTTCTTGATATCCTTTGCTTAGTCACATTAGTATTGTCAATACTTATGCAATGCATGGCAGGCCAGCACTTCTTTCATTACGGAATGGTATTATGTCCGATAGTTGCATATGCATTTTCTATAGCACTAACTTCAGAACATATTACGCAGCTAAAGATATTTAAGCATAAAGCAAAGCTGATCCTTGGCATGTGTGCCGCTCTTGTGCTGGGTATCATAGTTCTTATCGTTATAGACTTCCCTATAAAAGACGTCGTAGGTAAAGTAATGGGTATCACCGAGACTTTTTCCGAAGCAAAGGCAGTATCCGAAATTGTTGTTGATAACACTGATGAGAATGACAAGATCATCGTAGTTGGAAATAATGATATTATCTACCTTTTATCTCACAGGGAGTCATATTCCCTGTATTCATACCAGGATCCGATCATCATGATAGACGAGGCTAAAAAAGATGCGTTTCTGGAAGATGTAGGGAAGCTTGAGACAAAGGTTATAGTTGTCAATACGGAGTCTGAAGTCAAAAGCTTTACAGAAGATGTTCTGGCGCAGCACTATACTTTGATCAGTACTGTCGGGAAGATGGAGATATATGTAAAACCTTAGGGCGGGAGATGGGACGTGCTTTTTTACGGCAGGTCAGGACAGGCTCATCCGGTATAAAACCCGTTTTCGCCCGTCCTGACCTGCCTGACTAATACATATTTCTCATCATATCTTTCCAGTCTTAAATCTAACTTCTGTCATTTCCGCAATGCTTGCAGGTGCTTTTATAGTTGCAGATACAGTACACATTTTTCCATGAAAATAAGCCGGAGATACAAAATCTCCGGCTTGTATGCATTTTATAAAAATATGTTGTTATAAGGATTATAATACTGTCACGGTACGTACGCCTGCGATAGCCTTAATAGCATCAACTGCACTAGCCACTGCTTCCTTAGCATCGATAAGGCAGTAGCCTACTTTGCCACGCTTGCCGTCCTTAACTGCATTGATAACAAGTCCAACACCGTTAACTGCTGTTACGATATCAGCGATAGCTTCTGCATCGTAACGTACAGCGATTCGTACGCCCTGTTTTGCACCAAGGTCTACTCTGGGGTAGTTTACTGAGTTGATGATGTTTCCGTTCTCTACATAGTCAACTACCTGCTTAACTGCCATAGCTGCACAGTTATCTTCTGCCTCTTCTGTGGATGCTCCGAGGTGAGGGATAGCGATAGCGCCTGCCATATTAGCGGATGCGGGGTTCGGGAAGTCTGTAACATACTTACGTACCTTGCCGCTCTCAAGTGCAGCCTTCATAGCCTCATCATCAACAAGAAGGTCACGAGCTAAGTTAAGTACGATAACGCCGTCCTTCATAAGAGCGATCTTTTCAGCGTTGATCATCTTCTTTGTGTTCTTCTCGGGATCGGGATCGTCGATAAGAGGAGTATGTACTGAGATGAAATCTGAGTTCTTGTAGATCTCATCACGGCTTCCTACTATCTCGATAGCGGGATCAAGAGCTGCCTTAGCAGCGTCGCTTAAGAAGGGATCGAAGCCGATAACCTTCATTCCAAGTCCGAGTGCTGCGTTACCGAGAGGTCCGCCGATAGCGCCAAGTCCGATTATACCGAGGGTCTTCCCCTTGATCTCGGTTCCTGCAAATTTGCTCTTTCCTTTTTCTACGAGCTTAGCTACTGTCTCGTCATCCTTAACGGTCTGTACCCAGTTGATACCGCCTACGATATCACGTGAAGCCAGAAGCATAGCCGCGATAGCAAGCTCCTTAACAGCATTTGCATTTGCACCGGGAGTATTGAATACTACGATGTTCTCATCTGCGCAGCGGTCAAGCGGGATATTGTTTACGCCGGCACCGGCACGTGCGATAGCCTTGAGGCTTGCAGGGAACTGCATCTCGTGCATAGCTGCTGAACGAACAAGTACGATATCAGCCTCATCAAAATTCTCTGTTACTGTATAGTTGTCGGTAAGGTTAGCCATTCCGACAGGTGAAATCTTATTTAAGCAATTAACCTTGAACATGGTACTTCTCCTTTTCAATTTATCTAATGTATGGCAAATACTGCTTACTAAACTATTAAGCGTTCTTTGCTTCGTAATCCTTTAAGAAATCAACAAGTGCCTGTACGCCTTCGATAGGCATAGCATTGTAGATGGAAGCACGGAGACCGCCAACGCTTCTGTGGCCCTTAAGGTTATCGAAGCCTGCTGCCTTTGTAGCTGCCACAACTGCTGCATCCTTGTCTGCATCGCCTGTTACGAAAGGAACGTTCATGAGTGAACGGAACTCTTTCTCTACAGTACCCTTGAAGAGCTTGCTTGAATCAAGATAATCGTAAAGGATAGCTGCCTTCTTCTTATTGATCTCGTTCATAGCCTCAAGTCCGCCAAGGCTCTTTAAGTACTTGAATACCTTGCCGCATACATAGATAGCCCAGCAGTTAGGTGTATTGTACATAGAACCGTTGTTAGCATGAGTATCGAATCTGCAGTATGTAGGAACTGTTGCAGGAAGATCCTCACGGATAAGGTCCTCACGGATGATAACGATAGCAAGACCTGCAGGACCTACGTTCTTCTGTACGCCGCCGTAGATAAGACCGTACTTAGACACGTCTACGGGCTTAGATAAGAACATTGAAGACTGGTCTGATACTAAGATCTTACCCTTTGTGTTGGGAAGTGTCTGATATGTTGTACCATGGATGGTCTCGTTCTCACAGATATATACATAGTCTGCATCATCATCTATAGGAAGGTCTGAACAATCGGGGATATAGCTGTAATTCTTATCTTCACTTGTAGCGATAACATTTACCTTACCGTACTTCTTAGCCTCACTAGCTGCCTTCTTTGACCATGCACCGGTAACGATGTAATCTGCTACGCCGTTCTTCATAAGGTTCATAGGGATCATAGCAAACTCAAGTGTTGCGCCGCCCTGTACAAAGAGAACCTTATAATTATCCGGGATACCCATAAGGTCACGGAGATCAGCCTCAGCCTCATCTATGATCTGCTGATATACTTTTGATCTGTGGGACATTTCCATAACACTCATACCACAGCCGCGGTAATCAACTACCTCTTTTGCGATCTCCTCAAGTACGGGCAGGGGCATCATAGCGGGACCTGCTGAAAAATTGAAAACTCTTGCCATTTTAATAATCCTCCTTTTATATAGGGCAGCTTTCTTAGCTGCATATTGTACAATTGCCAAGGCTTCCCCTCGAGGGGAAGCTGTCGCGAAGCGACTGATGAGGGGTGCCGGAAAAACGTCACGTGACACACCTAATAGGTGAAGAATATAAAAAGCCCCATATGCATTAGTGCATATGGGGCGAAAAATCAAAATTATCCGCGGTGCCACCCAAATTATCATGAATCATGACATCTCTTATGACGATATAGAGGTCGTCTCCCTCCGACTCCTCGCCGGCAGCTCCGAAAGTGGAGTGATCCAAGCCCTTACTGCCTCGCACCGTCCGGCAGCTCTCTGAAAAGCACTTTTGAATCGTAGCTTTCATCATCGCTGAAACTTTAGCGCTATCATACATCTAACCAAACGAAATGTCAAGGACTTTTTTTTAACCGAAATATATATTTACCTTACCCATGCCGTTGTCGATCTTGGCATCGATCAAGGGAGCATTGGGATCCATGCTGCAGTTACCGAATACGTTTATGGAGCCGAAACCGTTATCCTGCTTCATGCGGAATCTGTAGAACGGAGGGATATATACGTTTACTTGTCCGAAACCGTTTCCGATCTCCAAGATAGAGCCATTCTCGTCTACATATACATTATCATAGTAAACGATGCAATTGCCGAAGCCGTTATCTATTTTCACTCTCTTAAGGTTCGTCGAATGAAGGTATCTGGTAAGCTTTCCGAAACTGTTAGATATCTTGATATCCTCGCCGTCATCGGTAGGGGTACCGTAATTCTCCTGAACTGCACCATCTGATTGTACAGGGCCGACTTCGCCTCTTAAAAATCCGGGAAGTCCGCCTTTTCCGCCCTGGCCTCCCTGGCCGCCGCCCCAGCCGCCTTGACCGCCCTGACCGCCATTGGGTGTCCAGTCATTGATGTAGCCGCCGTTACCTCTGGTACCTATGGATTTTTTAGTCCCATTGCCGCATATAAAGGTAAGGCCTGCAGCTGCGATTGCTGCCACACCCAGTGACTCAAACAGTCCGAAGCTCGGAAAAATACTTATGTAATCTCCTACCATACGAGCAATAAATGCCAAAGGCAGTAACATAAGGAAAAAGTT
>CACYIR010000113.1 GCA_902774525.1 uncultured Lachnospiraceae bacterium | reverse complement strand
TCATAAGAAGAACGGCCACAGACAGCTCTATACCAAAGTTAAGATTGAAAAGATCAATGCTTAACAGAAAAGAATCCCGAAATAGATGATTAAGATATCTTTTTTTACAAACGATGAAAACGAGATAACAGGATTTGATTTTATAGGTCATGCAGGATTTGCCGATAACGGAAATGACATAGTATGTGCCGCAGTATCAGCCCTGGTCTTTAATACAGTTAATTCAATCGATCAGCTGACCGCATTGGAATATGATGTAAAACAAGATGAAAAAAAAGGTCATTTTTATTTCAGATTAAAAGGGAAGCCCGATCATGATACAGATCTGTTGCTTAACAGTCTGAGACTTGGTGTGGGTGAGATCCAGAAAGAATATGGTAAAAAGTATATCCGAATAGAAAAATAGGAGGTGTAGGACATGTTAAAGATGAACCTTCAGTTCTTCGCTCATAAAAAGGGTGTTGGTTCTACCAAGAACGGTAGAGATTCCGAATCCAAGAGATTAGGAGCTAAGCGTGCTGACGGACAGTTTGTAAAGGCCGGAAATATCCTTTATAAGCAGCGCGGAACAAAAATTCATCCCGGTGTTAATGTTGGACGTGGCGGTGACGATACATTATTCGCACTTGTTGACGGTACATTAAGATTTGAGAGAAAGGGCAGAGATAAGAAGCAGGCTAGCGTTTATCCTGTTGCTGCCGAATAATTTGTTTGTGATCAAAGGCTGTCGCATTTGCGACGGCCTTTTTTTTGAAGTGATCCGAGTGTGACAAGGGGACGGTTCTCCTGTCACATTATAATGAAAGGAGTGGTCCATATGTTTGCGGATACAGCTAAGATATATATCAGATCCGGTAAAGGCGGAGACGGACATGTAAGCTTCAGACGTGAGAAATTCGTACCGGATGGCGGCCCGGACGGCGGAGACGGCGGAAGAGGCGGAGATGTTGTTTTTGTTGTAGATAAGGGATTAAATACCTTAAATGACTTCCGTTATACACATAAGTTCTGTGCCCAGAACGGTGAGGACGGCAAAAATAAAAGATGCTCAGGATTGAACGGCGAAGACCTTATCATAAAAGTACCGGAAGGTACAGTGCTCCGTGAGGAAGAATCCGGTAAGGTTGTAGCAGATATGTCCCACGGCAACGAACGCCAGGTGATCCTTACAGGCGGCCGCGGCGGTAAAGGAAATATGCATTATGCCACATCCACTATGCAGGCTCCGAAATACGCTCAGCCCGGTCAGGCTGCAAAGGAGCTTAATCTTATATTGGAGTTAAAGTGTATCGCCGATGTAGGCCTTGTAGGCTTCCCAAATGTCGGAAAATCCACATTCCTTTCACGTGTATCCAATGCCAAGCCTAAGATAGCGGATTATCATTTTACTACTCTTAATCCTAACCTGGGTGTAGTTAGCCTTGACGGAGGAAAAGGATTTGTCATAGCAGATATCCCCGGACTTATAGAAGGTGCAGCGGAAGGTATCGGTCTTGGCATACAGTTTTTAAAGCATATCGAAAGAACCAAGGTCATAATCCACATAGTGGATGCTGCATCCGTAGAGGGCAGGGATCCTGTGGATGATATCAATAAGATAAATGCCGAACTGGGAAAATATGATCCTAAGCTCTTAGAGAAGCCTCAGATCATAGCAGCCAACAAAATGGATGTCCTGTTCGGTGAGGACAAGGATGCCGCTATAGATAAGTTAAAAGCTGCTTTTGAAGGAAAAGGCATAAAGGTAGTACCTATATCGGCTGTATCGGGTGAAGGCGTAAAAGGACTTCTGTATGATGTATATGAACTTCTGCAGAAGGAAGGTACCGAACCAATAGTGTACGAACCCGAATATGTTTATGAAGAAAAGATTGACAAAAATCTTCCTTTCACTGTATCATATGATGAAGAGGAAAAGGTATATCTGGTTGAAGGTCCCCGTATTGAGAGGATGCTCGGATATACTAACCTTGACTCTGAAAAAGGCTTTACTTTCTTCCAGAATTTCTTAAAAGAGAACGGTATCTTAGATGAGCTTGAAGCTCTCGGTATCAAGGATGGAGATACGGTAAGGCTGTACGGTTGGGATTTTGACTATTATAAATAATTTGTCATCCTGAGGAGCATGCGACGAAGGATCTTATAAGGAGATAACATGACAACGAAACAGAGGGCTTATTTAAAAAGCCTTGCAATGAATATAGACCCTATATATCAGATCGGTAAATCCAGCATTACACCTGAATTTACCACCGGTATATCGGAAGCACTTGAAGCCAGAGAGCTTATAAAGATATCCGTACTTAAGAACTGTGCGGACGATCCCAAAGAACTGGCAGGCATACTTTCCGAGAGGACCGGGTCAGAGGTAGTACAGGTCATAGGCAAAAAGATAGTATTATATAAGAGATCAAAGAAAAATCCTAAAATCGACATCTGAAAGGATAGATATTATGGAAAAGATCGGAATAATGGGCGGTACCTTTAATCCTATACATTTGTCTCATATAATGATAGCCGGAAGGGCACTGGAATATCTTAAACTTGATAAGATCCTTTTTATGCCCTCGAAGCTTCCGGCACATAAGGATAATGATGAACTGGTATCTGAAAAAGACCGTAATGCCATGGTAAAAATGGCAATAAAGGATTATCCGGGATTTGAGTTTTCCGATTATGAAATGAAGAGGGACGGCTATACATATACTGCCGACACCATCGAGCATCTGACCCATGAAAATCCTGATGTAAGATATTACTTTATCCTGGGAGGAGACTCACTGGCTCAGTTTGAGAAGTGGCACAAACCGGAGTATATCCTGGAACATTGTGCACTTGTTTGTGCTCCGAGGATCAGTGACGCCGTAGGACTTAAAGGCAATAACGAGGAATTCATAAAGATCGCCAAACATTTAGTTGAGAAGTTTACCAGAAAAAGAGATAACGGTTCTGTATTTGTTCCTGAGATACATTTTATCCCCGGGCCTCTGGTAAGCATATCTTCGTCAGATGTCAGAAATCATATAAAGTGCGGTATGTCCATAACCGGAATGGTACCCGCAGGAGTGGACGGATATATTGCTGAAAACGGACTATATACCGATGCGTTTTTTGAGAGTATCAAGCAGGATCTTCAAAAAACTCTTACACCTAAGCGTTATAAGCATGTGATAAATGTGGCAGAGACTGCGTTTAAGCTGGCATTAAGCTATGGCGTGGATCCCGTGAAGGCATATACGGCAGGTTTACTTCATGACTGTGCAAAGTTCTACAGCGATGAAGAGATACTAAAGGAAGCTGAGAAATATGGTATCGTTCCTGAACCTGCGGAGCTTGCAACACCTTGCAATTTACTGCATTCTAAGGTCGGATCGTTTATCGCTGCCGAGAAGTACTGTATAGAAGAAAGAGACATACTTGATGCTATATATTACCATACGACAGGCAGACCCGGTATGTCCATACTGGAAGAGATAATATATGCTGCTGATATATTGGAGCCGGGCAGAGACATGGCTTATACGCCGTCTCTTGATATACTTAGATCCGAAGCTTCATACGATCTCGACATGGTGGTTTACCAGCTGCTTGAAAATGTGGTACCGTATCTGAAGGAAAAGTGTAAGGACAGTATCTGTACTATGACTTTGGATACTTATGAGTACTATAAAAAACTGATTTCTGATAGAAATAAATAGTATCTTAAACGGAGTGTAACATGAAAGATATAGAGAAAATAGTAAAACTGGCCAGATCAGCCATGGAGGACAAGAAGGCCATAGATGTAAAAGTTATATATATCGGTGAGATATCCGTTATGGCTGACTACTTCGTTATCTGCAGCGCCGGATCTAGTGCGCAGATGGAAGCTATAGTGGATAATGTGGCAGAGGAACTGGCTAAGGAAAAGGTATATTGCAAGAAAACGGAAGGCAACCGTAACAGCGGATGGATACTTATGGATTACGGTGATATAGTAGTACACGTATTCATGCGTGAGGACAGAGAGTTCTACAATCTTGAGAGAATCTGGAGAGACGGTAAGGTTGTATTTGACGACTGATAAAAAAATGTCATTCTGAACGAAGTGAAGAATCTTAAAGATCCTTCGTTTCACTCAGGATGACATTTATTATTTGTGCTTACTACACCTTATTAATCTGCATTTTTAGAAATATATCAACAATTAGAAGCTTAAAAGAGACGGAACAATCCGATAACTTTACCGAGTATCTGGCAGACATCGGTGATGATGGGAGAGAATATCTCGTTTTCGGGCTGAAGCCTGATATGACCGTCTTCTTTGTAGAAAGTCTTAACTGTCACGGTATCACCGATGAGAGCTACCACATAGTCGCCGTTATTGGCTGTGGTCTGCTGCTCGACGAGGATGAGGTCTTTGTCATGGATGCCGGCATTCTTCATGCTTTCGCCCTTCACACGGAGCATGAACACTTCCTTACCATAGGGTAGTACATCGGAAGGAAGAGGAAAGTAGCCTTCATAATTCTCAACGGCTAAAATAGGAAGCCCTGCGGTAACAGTCCCTAATATGGGGACGTTAAGATTGTTACGGCGGAAGCTTGAGAAAGAATCGTCAACTATCTCAATACAACGGGGCTTAGCAGGGTCACGCCTGATAAATCCGTTCTTCTCCAATGAATTAAGATGTGAATGTACCGAAGATGTGGACTTAAGATGTACAGCCTCGCAGATCTCCCTTACCGAAGGGGGAAAGCCCTTATCTACGATCTGTTCCTTTATATAATCAAGTATCTCATGCTGCTTTTTTGAAATTATATCTCTTGCCATAATCAAACCCGTTACCTTTCCGGTATATTAACCATAAAAAATAAGTAAATTACAGGTACAAAATAAAATATCGAATATTAGTTCGTGTTCTAATAATAACATATCGTTTTTGCTTTGTCAAACAAATGTTTGCCAAATTTAAAATATTTTTCAGAACTATGTTCGTGATTTATGTTACTATATGTTATTATTTTTGCTGTCTGGGCTTACTCCAGTATTCATGAACTGCATGGAACAGTCTGTCCCTTACTCCGGGGTTCTCTTTTTCAAGAGTTTTGATAAGGGTTTTGATATATTCTCGCTTGGTATATCCGTCGGCGGGACAGGGATTTTTTTCTATCGGGAGGTTATACAGATTCTTGAAGCCTACCACATCACATTCGTCAACATATAGCAAAGGCCTGATAAGTGTGATATCCATGCGGTCCAAGTATGTAACGGGAGCGTAGCAGTAATAATGACCTTCATATATAAGAGACATAAGAGTGGTCTCTATGGACAGTTCCAACCTGCACTGCCCATGACTCGTGAGGAGATAGAGGCCTATGGTGTGCCCTTTGTTGAAGACCTCTTCTTAGAGGATCATAAGCGCAAGAACCTGTGGCATCCGCGTATCAATGCTACGAAGATAGGTCCCTTTGAACAGTTGACCGAAGACGAGAAGTGGCATTTCTGGAGTCTCTATGACGATTATTTCTATCCCAGCGGCA
>CACYIR010000112.1 GCA_902774525.1 uncultured Lachnospiraceae bacterium | reverse complement strand
AATCCATCCTTATAAAACCTTGCATATTCACGCAAAAAGGTGTGTTATTCGCCCTTATCCCTATGTGTAAAATTATATGGTTAAATGACATATACCTACCATTATTTATATGTCATTATGACATATATTCTTATTTACAGATTTACTGCCCAGAAACATCGGTTTAAGCCCTATCTCATAAGTCCCGCAAAAAGGTACATTTCTCAGACCAGAGAAAAACAGGCTCTTTTTTCTGCCGTTTAATCATCCTTGGCCGCCAAAATCAACGAGAATGCGTCACATTGCATTTTAGACATGGTGGTAGTGTTGAATATAGGGGATAGCTAGAAAAATGAAATCTAGCCCTGTTTCTGAAAGGCGAATTTTTATTCTTGTCTCTGATGCTCAGAAATGAGTGCAGATCTTTGCTTCTGGTTAAGTCCTTCCCCTCCCTTGGTATTGATCTTTCCATCAGATGGAGAGATCGGATGATCTAGTGCTGCATTCCCTCCGATAGTGCAGCAGTAGATCATTTTCTCTTTCATCCAGAAGAGTGAAGAGAGAAACGGTCACGGTTCGGTTTTGGTCTGTCAATTTGACATACAAAGGTTTTGTTTTTGTCCAGGCGGGCTGGCTTTCTTTACCGTTTTTCTTTTTTTTGAAGATCTTTGCAAATACTTGAATATACTTACGGAAATTGCAAAAGCTTATGACATAAGCCCTGACACAGATTAATACCCAACATTTTAAGGAGGATACCCAACATTTTAAGGAGGATACCCAACATTTTAAGGAGGATACCCAACATTTTAAGGAAATACCCAACAGGTGCATATGCTTGCATATGTTATGTATTACTTGTATAATATCAAACATGGTTCTTTATTGCATATGTTGGGTATTTGTATGAGTTCTGATATCTTACCAGGTTCATGGCTTCTTCGTCCATGTCGACGCCGGAGACGGAGAGCCTCTGGTTCTCTATAGCGGATACGATATCCTTGTGGTTCTGGTTGAAGTTGGCTGACTTATGGGTATCTACACCGAGCTCGGCTACAAGTGACTGCAGGAAGCCCTGAGGTGTGCCCTGCAGGAACATGTTCTTGTCGTTCTTTAAGTCGATATATTTAAATACCAGGTCACTGTTTTCAGTACCGTTTACCATGTCGGAACCGGTTACCATCTTTCTCGGGTTGCCGTATACTTCCTTTGTTACCGAGAAGTTCTTCGCGGTCATGAAGTAGTAGCTGCCCTTATTCTTATCGGCATGACCATCGGGAAGTGCGTACTCGCCGGTCCTGCTTGATACTACGATATCAGCGTTGATCTCGTCCTCGGTGCGTTCGAATACATAATTCTCACCGCTTACCTTGTCCTTGCCGTTAAAGAAGTCAAGCCCCTTTTTACCGTCCAAGTCATATCCTGACTTATGTAAGTCGTTGAACTTCTCTGAGAAGGTTCTGGTGAACTCATCGAGCTGCTGCATGTAATATGCTATGCCCTTAAAGGAAATGCTCTCGCCTATTCTTACTTCGCTTCCGTCGTGGTCGCGGTTGAGCTCTTCATTGAGTGCGAATGTGTACTCAAGGCTCTTATTGCCGTCCACATCCACTACTTCTTTAGCTTCAAATCCGTTATATGTATATTCTCTGTTCTTGATGACTATCACGCCCTGCTCGGGGATGTGAAGCTTATTTACCTGATTGATCGAAGTATCCGTAACGGTGATACTCTTTTCTCCGGTGATGCCGGTACCTGAGCCGTGGAAATATTCCTCGCTGTTGCCGTCACGCATCTCGTAGAGAGCCTGCATCCTGCCGCCGCAGTGCAGTCCTTCTATCTTAGTTCCGTCCTTCCACTTAAGCTCGTACAGTCCGTCTAAGTCAGACTGGTTTACCTTCTCAGGTCTGGGCTCTACGGTAAGTGTATTGTAGTTAAATGTATCTACGAGGATCGTGTCGCCTACACGCACGGTGTATTCGGTAACTCCTACCTCATCCGCTCCGACTGTTCTTTCGCTTACGGAGATATCAACGAGGCTTGAAAGTCCGTCCACGAGTAAGTTTCTCTGGTCACGGAGGTCGTTTGCCTTGCCGCCGGTCACTTCAAGCTTGTTGATCTGCTTGGTAAGTCCGGATATCTGGATAGCGTAGGAATTGATTCTGTCAGCTGTCGACTTTATCTCAAAGTTTGTATCATTCTGAAGCTGTGAAAGACTCTCGTCCAGGGAGTTAATGTAATCGCACAGGTTCTGTGCGTAGTTCTCAGCCTGGGTCCTGGTCGCGATATTTGCCGGATTCTTGGAAAGCTCCTGCAATGCATCGTTAAAATAATTATAATTGCTGTTGAAGCCTTCAAGACGGATCTCGTTAAAGAAATTCTCCAAAGAGTTCATGTAATAACTCTGAGTCTCATAATAACCGGATATCGTGTTGTTGCTTCTGTATTTCTCATCATAATAATCGTCTCTTACCTGAGTAACACTGTACGCCGAAAGACCGGTTCCTATCATACCGTAGGTGCCGTTAGCCTTAAGCGCGGTATCCGCACGGGTGTTCAATACCTGACGGGTATAGCCTTCGGTTTCAGCATTTGTGATATTATGTGCGGTTGTATTGATGCCGAGGTTCGCACCGTACAGTCCGGTGGTACCTATGGTCAATCCGAAAAATGTATTAGGCATCCGTCACACCCCCTTATCCGAGTCTTTCTATTACGTGCTCCAGCATCTCGTCTATAACGTTGATATATCTTGCAGATGCGTTGTACGCCTGCTGGAATTTTATAAGATATGTAAGCTCCTCATCGGATGAAACTCCGGTGATACCGCTTCTCTTTTCCTGTATGGAACCTGCCATGGCCTGCTGGTTGTCAGCCAAGGTCCTGTACTCATTGCCCTTTGATGCTATGCTTCCGGTAAACTGTGTGTAATACCCTGTAAAGTTGTTGAATGTGAGGGTATTGGGCGAAAGTGTAGCAAAAGGCTCCTGCCACTTTTCCATAAGTCCTTCGATCATCTTGATATCGAAGTCCCCTGTCCTGTCGGGTGAAAGGATGGGAAGCTTTGACTTGTCTGAAAGGAGGTCTCTGTTTATCTCTGTCTCACCCAAAGTATAAAGGGTGTAATTATCGCTTGTATCTTCCCAATTATATATCCTGGCGTTCTGGATTATGGATCCGTCCGCAAGCATTATATCCTGGGGCTCCATGTATCTGTCGACCGTCTTTCTGGTGAACAGCTCGGTGCCTGCAGTATTGTTTCTGTCAAGACCTATGGGAGCATTCTTATCATCAAATATCTTGATCGTAGTACCGGCTTCCAAAGTCTTAAGCTCTCCGTTAGGGAGCTTTACCGTGATATCATCACCTAAGGTCACTTCCTTATTCGGACAGAGCGCATCATTAATGGTAGTGATGATGCCGTGTACCAGCTGGTCGAACTGTGCCTGGGTACGCATTACGATCGATGACTCGGTGGTCAGATTGTACTGTGCGGTATCCGTGTCGTACTGCTTTACCGCAAGCTTATATGCGTCCTCATCAAGTACTCCGTACTCGTCGGTGAAGTCTTCTCTCTTAGGCTCTATCGGGATATCGGTATACTTTCCTATTTTGGTACCCCTTGCCTGGATGAGACCTTTAAGTCCTCCTATATCGGTATTGGCTGACGAAGAAGGTACCACGCTCCAGTCAAATACATCCCTGCCTCCGAGCTGCGGCCATACTACCATGAGCATGTCGGCACTCTCGTCCAGAGGAAGGTCGATGCCGTTGGCTGTACGGTAATCAGCCATCGACATGGTGCCCATCTTGTAATAGCTTGCATCGGTTACAAAAGGAACACCTTCAACATTTACATTAACTATGCCGCTCTCCGACTCGCGGTAGTCGATCTTGACCATCTGGCTGAGCTCGTCCAAGAGGTTATTTCTCTCGTCACGGAGGTCGTTGGCGTTTTCACGCTTGTCTGCCTCGTAGAGTGCTATCTTTTTGTTCAGCTCCGTGATGCTTTTCCCGATCTCATTGATGCGGGACACCTGGTTCTCTATCGTGGTATTTAGATCACGCTGATAGCTTCTTAATTCCTTATATATCTTTTCGGCTCTCTCTAAAAATGCGCCGCTGTTTTCGATAAAAGTTGCCTGGGTAACACGGCTGTCGGGCTCCTTTGAGAGCTCCTGCATGGATACCCAGAGGTCATTTAATGTATCCTGAAAAGCTACTCCGTTAAGTTCTCCGAAGAGCTCCTCGATCTCGCTGGCAGCTGCGGACTGCGAATCGTAATACCCCTGTCTTCCTATCTCGGAACGATATGCCGCATCAAGAAAAAAATCACGCACCTGTCTGACAGCCCGAGGATCTACACCGAGTCCCACCTGCATGGTGTTGGTTCCCGACCAGCCGATGTTGTTGACCATAGCGGTATCAAGCACCACCTGCTGTCTGACGTAACCTTCGGTATCCACATTTGCCAGATTGTGCGCAACTACATTTAATCCGTATTGACTTACCTTTAATCCTGATGTTCCGACATTTAAGCTTCCAAACAAAGACATAGGCTCACCCCACTGCTCCCCCGCGACTTTGTATTACGCCGGCTTTCACCGGTCACTGCTTGGCATCGAACATCCCTGTTCCTGCCTGCCGGATATCACTTTCTCCGGCCGCGCGAGTATAATTGTTAACCCCGGGCGCCATCCTTGTGCTTTGAATCAGATTCATGTTAAACTGTATCATCTCCAGGGATTGGTTTATCAGTTCCTTATTTCTGTCATTTATCGTCACAAGCCTTTGTAACGTTTCTTTTAACTCGTCGTGGATTTTTTCCAGGCGTCTCTGCTCCTGGGGCTGCTTGCCCATCACACGGATGAGTTCTTTCATGTTCAGTTCCTTCGGGTCACGTGACAGTACCGTCCCGATATTGATAATGACCTCTTCACGCCTGCGCTCGAGAGTATTGATCTTTTCGATGGTCAGTTGCTCCCGTTCGGTTATCTTCTGCAGTGCATCGAGGTCATTTTTTATGATGACGCGGGTTTTTTCATCCGCTATCGGTATTAATTCCTTGTAGATATCATTTTCCTTTGTCATGGTATCTACAAGTTCTTCTATTAATCCGGCCATTTAAACCTCCATACTCAGATGGCAAAGCTCTCAAGCAGCTTATCTGCAAGATCGTTGTCGCTTACGGTGTATCCGCCTGCAAGTGCAGCCTTCATGGCATTTACCTTGTCCTCCCTGATGTCGGGAGCTGCGCTTACCGCTTTCTTGGCGATCTGAATATCCTTTCCTAACTGTGATATCTCAACCTTATCACTGAAAGAAGCCTGATAAGAAGTATTTACCTTGCGGATCTTGTTCATGTTATAAACCTGGCTTACCTGGTTCATTGAATCTATACGCATAAATTTCACCTCCTCTGAATTCCTGATTTTTATGCTTTCACATACAGTATCGGACTAAAAATCGATAAACTTAACACCAAATTTAATATTTTTGTCATATTTTTTTATTTTTCAGCAAAATAGCCAATTCCTCGGGTGAAAAACTGTAGGTCGTATTGCAGAAGTGACAATTGACCTCTATGGGCTTA
>CACYIR010000111.1 GCA_902774525.1 uncultured Lachnospiraceae bacterium | reverse complement strand
TGCAGTGACCCAGGGTCGCGAGTGTGTGCGGAGCCTCATCACCTACAGAAGTGATCTTATAAGTCTTTTTGCCCAGCTTGAGGGTATCGCCCTTTGCAGGAACGGCCGTCAGCTCTGCCTGCGTATGCAGGATCGCCAGTTCCGCGAGCTCCGCGGGAGCATCCTCGTTGAAAATGATCACAAAATTGAGATCCAGCTCGGGGCTCAGAAACTCTAAAGCTTCGGGGCCGATTCCAGTGATTTCAGCCTTGTACTTTGACATCATTACACCTCCATATGCATTTGTTATTCAGAAATCCTTACATCATTACATTGATAACCGGTCAAAACAGTCCGATACTGAAAGCGAAGGCGATCAGGACTGCGAGAGGTCCGGTCACGATCCTGGAGAAGAGAACTGCGGGCACGCCGAGCTCGATCGTTTCCGGCTCCGCCTCTCCGAGGGAAAGGCCTACGGGAACGAAGTCTGCGCCGACCTGTCCGTCAATGGCGAACAGAGCGGGAAGAGCATACTGGGCAGGGATCGCACCGATGGCAAACTGTGCACCGAGCAGAGTACCGAATGTTCTGTCGGTATTTCCGATATTGATCGAAATCTCACAAGCCTTTTTATCCTTAACTGCTTTTAATATCTTTTTATCTGAAAGCAGTACACTCTCATCCTTGGTCTCGCCAAGCTTAAAGTCATAGAGATACTTGGGACTGAATACCTGAGCATCACGGTCAACCTTTGACATATCATAAAGGATTCTGTCGAGGTTCATCTCATTTAATTTGCTTTCTGCAGCAGAAGCACCCTCTGTAAACTCTCTCTTCTTTAACAGATCGGTTCTGCCTACCAGCTCGTCAATACTTCTTACACCGAGCTTTGCCATATATTCCCTGAGTTCTCTTGCAATAAAACGCATAAAGTTTTCTACATATTCGGGCTTTCCTGCAAAACGCTTACGTAACTCGGGATTCTGTGTAGCGATACCCATAGGACATGTATCCTGATGGCAAACCCTCATCATTACACAGCCTAAAGTAACAAGCGGAGCTGTAGCAAATCCGAATTCCTCAGCACCAAGGATTGCAGCTATAGCCACATCACGACCGCTCATAAGCTTGCCGTCTGTCTCGATCCTTACTTTATTTCTGAGACCGTTTGCAACAAGTGTCTGATGGGTCTCAGCCAGACCTAGCTCCCAAGGAAGCCCTGCATTATGTATCGAGCTAAGAGGAGCCGCACCTGTACCGCCGTCATAGCCTGAGATAAGGATTACGGAAGCTCCTGCCTTTGCAACACCGCTTGCGATAGTTCCTACACCTGCTTCAGATACGAGCTTTACAGAAATCCTTGCTTTTTTATTTGCATTCTTTAAATCATATATAAGCTCTGCCAGATCCTCTATCGAATAAATATCATGATGAGGAGGAGGAGAAATAAGGCTTACACCGGGTGTTGAATGTCTGGTCTTTGCTATCCATGGATAAACCTTCTTTCCGGGCAGATGTCCGCCTTCACCGGGCTTAGCACCCTGAGCCATCTTTATCTGTATTTCTTCTGCGCTTATAAGGTAAGCACTGGTAACACCAAAACGTCCCGATGCTACCTGCTTTATCTTTGAGCTTCTGTCATTTTCGGTACCTGCAGAAGCGATTCTTTCATCACTCTCGCCACCTTCACCGCTGTTCGATCTGCCCTTCAGATGGTTCATAGCGATGGCTAAAGCAGTATGAGCCTCTTCGGAAATCGAACCGTATGACATTGCACCGGTCTTAAATCTCTTTACGATCTCATCTTCGCTCTCGACCTCTTCAATCGGCACTGTGTTTTCAGGATAATTGAAATCTATAAGGCTTCTTAAGTATCCTGTCTCTTCTGCATCTACCATTGAGGTATATGTCTTAAACTTATTATAATCACCTTCACGGGTAGCGGTCTGAAGCATATGTATTGTATTAGGATTGTATCTGTGATTCTCTCCCTGGCTCCTCGACTTATGTCTGCCCATAGCGGTCAGTTCATTATTAACTGCGAGTCCTAACGGATCAAATGCCTTACTGTGCTGTGTATCTACGGCTTTACCGATATCCTCCAGTGTGATACCGCCGACTCTTGTTACGGTACCTGTGAAATACTTGTCTATAACATCTTCAGAAATACCGATTGCCTCAAATATCTTGCTGCCCTGGTATGACTGGATGGTTGAGATACCCATCTTGGAAGCTATCTTTACGATACCTGTAAGAACTGCCTTATCATAATCCTCACATGCTGCATAATAATCCTTGTCAAGAAGTTCTTCATCCACGAGCTCCTTGATAGCCGAGTGAGCAAGATATGGGTTTACAGCCGAAGCACCAAAACCGAGAAGTGTAGCAAAATGATGTACTTCTCTGGGTTCACCGGTCTCAACTATGATAGAAAGAGCTGTTGACTTTTTGGTCTCTACCAGATGCTTGTGTACTGCTGCCACAGCCAGAAGTGAAGGCAGAGCCACATGGTTTTCATCAACTCCCCTGTCTGAAAGTACCAGTATATCGGCACCCTCACGGTAACCCTTATCCACCTGGATAAAGAGATGCTGTAAAACTCTCTTGATAGGAGTACCCTTGAAAAACAGTGTTGAAACCTTAGCTACCTTAAATCCGTGATTCTTTAAATGCTCAATCTTTAAGAGATCAAGATCCGAAAGAATAGGATTATTTATCTTTAATACATTACAGTTCTCAGGCTTTTCCTCTAACAGATTTCCGTTCTTACCTACATATACGCAGGTAGAAGTAACTATCTTTTCACGCTCGGCATCTATAGGAGGATTTGTAACCTGTGCAAATAACTGCTTGAAATAATAGAACAGAGGCTGGTACTCTTTTGAAAGCACTGCGATAGGTGTATCAACACCCATTGCACCGATGGGCTCAGAGCCGTTCAATGCCATGCTCAGGATTGAATCATGGTAATTCTCATAAGAATAACCAAATGCCTTCTGTAAACGCTTCAGCTCATCCCTCTCATATGATTTAACCTTGATATTGGGGATTTTTACATCCTTTAACTGGATGATATTTCCGTCAAGCCACTCACCGTAAGGTTCTTTGAGTGCATATTTTTCTTTTATTTCTTCATCGCTGATAATGCGGCCTTCTTTTGTATCTACCAAAAGCATTTTGCCGGGATGAAGTCTCTCTTTTTTGATGATGTGCTCTTCATCTATAGGAAGAACTCCGACCTCTGAAGCCAGTACCAGTCTGTCATCATCGGTTACATAATATCTGGAAGGACGCAGACCGTTTCTGTCAAGTATAGCACCCATCAGATCACCGTCTGAGAAAACGATGGAAGCGGGACCGTCCCAAGGCTCCATCATGGTTGCATAATACTGATAGAAATCTCTTTCCTCCATCGACAGAGTCTCATTGTTAGCCCAAGGCTCCGGGATGGTGATCATAGCTGCCAGAGGCAGATCCATACCGCTCATCATAAGGAATTCCAAGGTGTTATCCAGCATAGCCGAATCAGATCCGCTCTGTGAGATAACAGGTAATACCTTTGTCATATCCTCTTCCGAGAACTCGTTTGTATGCATGGTCTCTTCGCGGGCCAGCATCTTGTCTGCATTACCCTTTATGGTATTGATCTCACCGTTATGTACGATCAGTCTGTTAGGATGTGCACGGTTCCAGCTCGGTGTCGTATTGGTTGAGAAACGTGAATGTACCATAGCTATGGCAGATTCGTAATCCTTATCCATCAGATCCTTAAAGAATGTACGCAGCTGACCTACAAGGAACATGCCCTTATATACGATGGTCCTGCATGAAAATGAAGGAATGTAAGTGTTTTCGTTACTCTGTTCAAACTCGCGGCGTGCAATATAAAGTAATCTGTCAAAATCAAGATCAATATTGCCATCAGCTTTATCATTTAAGCTATCGGGTCTCTTAATAAATACCTGCCATATATTGGGCATGCACTCTAAAGCCTTGCTGCCAAGTACGCCGGGATCGGTATCAACCTTTCTGAAGCCTAATATCTCAAGTCCGTTTTTCTTTGCTATAACCTCAAACATAGCCTTTGCCTGTCTGGCCTTCAGCTCATTCTGAGGGAAGAATATCATACCTACGCCGTATTCTCTTTTACCGGGCAGCTCAACACCCTGCTTTTTTAATACTTTTTTGAAAAACTTGTGAGGTATCTGTGTAAGTATACCGACTCCGTCACCTGTTTTTCCCTCAGCATCCTTACCTGCACGATGCTCAAGGTTTTCAACTATCGAAAGTGCATCAGCTACAGTTGCATGATCAGTTTTTCCCTTGATATTTACTACTGCACCGATACCGCAATTATCATGTTCAAAATCAGGATTGTATAAACCTTTTTTATATACTTCATTTAATGTAAGTTTCATATTATCAACGACCTTCCGTTTCTATCTCAATCACAGCTTTTGTTATAAACTTGAATACCCCATCAGATATTCATCTACTTCTTTTGCTGCAGCCTTACCTTCTGCTATGGCTCTGACTACCAGTGACTGTCCGATATGCACATCACCTGCCGCAAATACTTTTGCAGATGCCTGATGCTTTCCTTCCTCGGTCTTTACATTCGTCCTGCCGTCAACCTCTACACCAAAGCTCTCGGTTACATAACTTTCACTGCCTAAGAATCCTGCAGCTATAAGTACAAGCTGTGCAGGAACTTCCTTTTCAGACCCTTCTACAGGTACCATGCTCATCCTGCCGGTCTTTTCATCCTTCTTTGATTCAAGTGAAACCAGGATTACACTCTTAAGCTTTCCTTTTTTATCCTTCTTGAATTCTTTAACTGTGGTCTTATATATTCTCGGATCGGATCCGAATTTGTAAATTGCTTCTTCCTGGCCGTAATCAACTTTAAGCACCTTGGGCCATTCGGGCCAGGGATTTGATGCAAGTCTTTCTTTCGGCGGCTCAGGCATCATCTCTAACTGTGTAACACTCTTTGCCTTAAGTCTTATACATGAACCAACACAGTCATTACCCGTATCGCCGCCGCCGATAACGATTACATCCTTGCCTTCAGCCAGATCAAAAGGGAACTCTTTAAACTCAGAATCAAGTAATCTCTTCGTTACCTGCTTTAAGAAATCTACTGCAAAATAAATACCGTCCGCATCCCTGCCGGGAGCATTTATATCTCTGGGATGTGAAGCACCGCATGCTAAAACCACTGCATCGTACTCCTTCTTTATCTCTTCACCCGAAATGTCTTTTCCTATATTACAATTGGTCTTAAAAGTGATACCCGCTTTTTCCATCAGAGCAACTCTTCTGTCGATCACCGATTTATCAAGCTTCATGTTCGGGATACCGTATCTGAGTAATCCTCCCACACGGTCGCTTCTTTCATATACTGTTACAAGATGTCCGCGTCTGTTTAGAAGAAGTGCTGCTGCCAATCCGGAAGGACCGCTGCCGATAACCGCTACCTTCTTACCTGTTCTTACCTTGGGCTCGGGCTCATCAACCAGACCATTCGCAAATGCATACTCTATAACAGTTTTTTCGTTTTCTTTTGTGGATACAGGCTCCTGATGAAGTCCGCAT
>CACYIR010000110.1 GCA_902774525.1 uncultured Lachnospiraceae bacterium | reverse complement strand
AAGGTAAGGATATACCCGGATGAATGTTTCCCGGTCTCCGTGTTTTCGATCACTTTAACCGATTCCACGTATACGGTATCCCCGGCTGCATGACGGAAGGTATTGGTCAGACACTCATGCATGGCAGATGCAGTAACCGATTTGGCTTTTCCTTCTTGAGGCAGTTCTCCGGTAACCTCTATCTTCATGCCTATATCGGAAGCGGCCCGGTATATCTCCGCATACTCGTCCTCTTCCGTTTGTTCTCTTTCCACTCCGAGGAGACTTAGGTTTTTTAACCAGAGTTCTGTCACTGTACGTCTGTCTATATCTCCACGCCCGGGTGCCCCATTTGTCTCTGCTTCTGATGTCTTTATATTTCTTATTTCCTTTGCTGCCTTTTCTTCTCTATCCTTGTTCTGTATGAACCTCTTGGCAGCTAAAAGTATCTCTCCCAACTCATCATGGATATGTATCTTGGCATTTAAGAGCTCCCGCTCTATGGTCGCCTGCGTAACGTTTTTATTGTACTCCTTAAGTCGTTCCTGCTGCTGCTCCAAGGACTCGTATTTCCCGAGCAGTTCCTCAAAGGTACCGTATTCCGAGGTGATATCCACCATCACCATTTCTTTTAATTCGCCGCCTATATCACGGTTTGAGATAGCGCATACCTTTTCCGGAGTCTTTACTATCACCATGTCATCAATGCTTGTGATTATCCTGCATTTTTTATCTATATATCCCCTTTGAAGGTCGTTCCAGAATCCGGATGCATCCACTATGGTCCTTCCTGATATGGCCAGGCTCACATCATTCATATATTTGTTGGTGAACTGGGGCAGACCGTTTTCGGTATAAAAGCATATGCCCTCTTCCATCGCATCCAGGCTATTTGTTGGTGAACTGGGGCAGACCGTTTTCGGTATAAAAGCATATGCCCTCTTCCATCGCATCCAGGCCCTGTTTTACGGATATGACCGTAAAATTCTCCTGTCTGTATTTTATTCCTTTCCTTATTATAAAAATATCAAACAGGATCATTGCTGCAATATAAGCGGTGACCACCCAGATGTTCATCCGGTATTTCTCATCCAGACACAGCTGGAAGAAAATATAATTCACTATTACTATAAGGAAGAAAAACACACTGAAGCCCCTGTACATCCTCTGATATACCGACTCGGCCAGAAGCATCATGGTAAGCCACAGGATAAGAAATACAAGACACAGCATAAAAGTTCTTGCAAGTGCCGGAAGGTCGTAAAGCAGTATCATACTTCTGCCTCCTTCCCGGAAAGAAAGCTTACCGATTCGGTTTCCTCATCATACATAAACCTTACTTTAAGCTCATCCTCTGAAACTTCCATATGCACCAGCAGGCTTTTTACCTTACCGAACAGCTTTTCAAGATAAGCCTCCAGACAGTCGTAAGCCTTTAGTCCCGCATCCTTATCTATGTCCGCCCTGCTGCCGGTGGTAAGCAGCGTCTTTGCGCCGCTCAGTGCGAAATAATCAAGCGACTCTTTAAACGACAGATACAGGTCGTCAAAATCATAATGCTTGTTTTCTTCCCCTAAAAGATATAAATTCCCTCTTCTTTTTATATAGGAAGCAAGTATGCAGGCTTTCTCCAGATTTCTCTTAAAATCCTCATCGGATCCGGATCCCGCGAGCAGCTTCTCTATCTCCTCGGTCTTATCTGAAGAAAACTCCGTGATATCGTCATAGAGCTTATTCATTACCGAGACATGTACACGGTCTTCCTGCAGCGCATTTTCCGCTTCCTGCAGGGCATTTTCCTCTAAGAGCCTTTCAGATATCTCTTTAAGCTCCCTGTTGGACTCGGTTATGCCCGATATGTCTTCCGCATAGCTGAGCTTTCCGCCCCACACGTCCTTTTCCAGGATATGATAGTTCTCATTTGTAGGATCAAAATCAAACTCGCCGCCCTTTGACGCTATCTTTACATTTCCGCCCTTATCCGTGATACGTGCGATAAGACCCGAATTCTCAAAGAAATACTTGTATCCGCTGTTCGAAGGCAAGAGACATGTCTGTATGCAGGCCTCCCAGCCGCACACCGTAAATATGACAAAAGTCTCCATGGGAGTCAGGTACTGTACGCCGTTTACGACCGGGGATAGTTCGAAATAATCCGTAAGCAGGAAATATGCGGAACTTAAAAGCACCACATAATAAGCCCATGAATCCTTACGGACCGGCTTACTCGAGAACCGGACAATGGTAATGATGACGGTTGCCGAAAGCAGCAGTGCCATCCACACAATTATAATATAATACACCGGTCCGTGGGTAAAGCGATCATACCCGCTCCCGGCAATATCGGGGAATCGGAATACAAGATGATGCTTATCATTCGTAAGCACAAGAATGACCAGTACCGTAGACGGTACGAGGAGAAGATTCCACAGACGTGACAGCTTTATATTCTCGGAACGGCCGCATCTTAAAGACAGCTTAAAGGATATGACCGGGATATAGATCAGCGGGATATAATAGCAATACCACATAAACCTGTGTACAGTCACGTGTCCCTGGTCAAACTGAAAGCTTAAAGCTCTGAACAGTATCAACAGCAGGAGCATGATGGCATTTTCTATCAAAAGCTCCTTTATCTGCGACTCTATGATCCTTCGAAGGATAGTCATGGCCCAGACTACGATAAGGCCGCCGTAAAATACCTCTGAAAAGTTCTTAAAAAACGGGTACTGCGAATAAAGCATCCCTGCCAGGCTCACCAGCAGGAATACCAGCATATATATTAAAACCGTACGCTTATTCTTGTACCGCATTTTTCAGTTTCTCACTCCGTATCAAGCCTCATTCAACAGCTTCAGTACCACCTTGACATTATCCCTGTCCATCTGCTTGTAATCGGTATCCTTACCGGTGACTGCACTTTCTTTTTGGGACAAAGTATCAAGCTCATCCCACGGGATCAGACATGCGTGCTGCTTACCCGCCGCATCCTTGGAAATACGTGTACGGCCCACGCCGCCTACGGCTACTTCCCTGCGGTAGTCTCCAGCACGTTTTTCCCAGGCTTCCTCACTCATTTTCTCATATCCCATACTGTAATGGAATCCGCACCAGCGAAGATGCTCGGTTATGGACATGTTTTCCATCTTTTTATCGGATATCTCTATCGACTGGTTGCCGCAGAGCCTCTTAAGATAAGCTGAAAGGAAATCGGCACTTGCCCTGCAGCTCATACGGCTGAAATAATCGCTCGCGATCCATTGTTCCTTCTCTGACCCGTCGGGACCGCAGTAATAATGGTTTATCTTCATGGCAAACTCATCCATGGACCCGCCGTACAGTATATCCGCATCATGCAGGCTCGAGTACTCGCTCTCCACATGATTTCTGTGACATACCACGCTGTCACTGCAGCACTGGTATACAGGGAGCTTTCTCCCGTATCCGCCCAGCAGCTCCATGATAGAATATGCAAGCTCGCTGCCCTTTTTAAGGTTTCCTACAGCTATCACTATATATGTTAAGCTCTTTGCATGCTCCTCAAGAAAATCACAGAATTTCACGCTCTGTCCGCTGTAGGGATAAAAGTTCACATCATAATTCTCCAGAAGTCCCGCATATGTCCTTCTGAAAAACCCGTCTATCATCCCGCATGCAGGATCAAACACATGCGCATGGAAACTGCTACCCGCAAACTGTCCGTTTGCCACAAGCTTCTTTAATACATCCTGTCCCATATGGCCGAAGCCTATTACGAGCACTTCCACATCCGCTTTTGCGAGTCCCTCGTCATCAAACTCCACGGCATTGCAGACCGGGTACTTCTGTACAAGCAGTCTTGCGGTAAGCTCGGCATGATCAAAAGATTTTACCTCACCGTATCCGTAATGGTCCTTTCCTACCTGAAGATCACCGCCGTGTCCTTCCTCCTGTCCGAGCAGTACCAGGTCGCTCCTTGAAGGTTCAAAATCCTCATCTTTAAGCACCTTTAAGAGATTGACCGCATACTTTATATTGGCATCCTCGTTGGTATCCAAGGCATACAGATGCAGCTTCTGCTTGTCATTGCGCATGGCAAGCCTCTTAAAAAATGCTTTCTGTGGTACCAAAGCCACATCATCATTGTAGAGAAGTGCTCCCATCTGCCTTATTGCGGACTCCTGTGCCGAATCGGCACGTCCGACATACACTATCGATTTATGCTTATCGGAACATATATGTCTTCCGAATGTAAGCGAGCTGTCGTTTACTCCGTATATGACCACTACATCCCTTATGCGTAACAGAAACTGGCGTAACCTTCTGATGGCACCCTTTCCTAAAGCCATGATAGCGGCACTTGCCATGGAGTAATATGCCAGAAAATGCACGCCCCAGAAAAGGACAACCAGTATCGAACCGTTAAGTCCCGTATTTTCCAATGCTTCTTTGAATATTGCTTCATTATTCATACCCACGAACATACGGCCGACATCTATCAGAGTCCTAAGAACCGCCGACATATGTACGAACAGCCCGTCATGTCCGTGTGAATAAGCAAATCCGTACAGGATGATACCTCCCAGGGCAGCTATAAAGAAAGCTATCCCCGTGATCCTTTCCCTTTTTTCCTGTTCAAGTGCTATATAAAATATAACTACGACAAAAAACGCCGCCGATACCAGTATTACAGTCATGTCAACTGCCATATCAAGTGATCTCCCCTAATAACTCCCAAGCCATATCATCAAGCAACTGTTCTTCAAGTCCCAGATCCTCATACGGCACGATCATGGTATGCTGTCTCATCTCGTTATCCCTCACCGGAGAATAGCTCCAATTGTTCAATACGTGGAAACGCACCCATCTCTTATGCTCAAGCCATCTGCAGGCATCTTTCTGTTGCTCATTAAAGGTCTTATACACATCATATGCTAATGCGCAGGTTTCCGGAGTGACTTCCCTTATATCATCCCCGGGTATCAGCAATCTGATCTTGGTAAGCATATGGTCCGCTGCCGCGATATTTGACTGCCTCTTAAACTCGGTAAGCTCTGCCCAGGAGGGTCCGTCTCCTGTCTTTGTGCGGTATATCTCATTAAGCATCCTTGCCACACGGTTCAGCTTTTCATGCATTACTATCTCTCGTGTAAATATGCCCGTATCTCCGCCAAAGCTTTCGAATGCCTCATCCGTTCCGTCCGAATACACATCGATACGTGCTTTTGTCGGGAAGAATGCCTTAAGTTCTTCTACAACCGATCTGTTTTTATCCTCATCGTCCGAGCATATGATGATGCGTGATGCATTTCTGATGAGGTCTGCCGAAGCATTCCAGGTTTTATTCTCAAAGAATATACCGTCATCATCAGGCAAAAGTCCGTTTATCCCTACTATATTTTCGAGCTCATAATGATCGCGCCTGAAATTATCCCAGTTCCCGAACACATGGTATTCTATAGTCTGCGAAGGCGGGAATACATTTGTAAGCAGGCTGCGTTCGAGAAGCTTTTGCGCGGTCCTGCCGTCACCTATAAGGATGATGGCTGCCTCATCAGCTCCGAGCGGATGATCGTTCCAGTATTTTCTCGCTATGCAGTCAGGCTTGTTAAATACGGTAAGTGCCGGCGACATATGGTCGGGCGCATGCTCAGCTTCACAGTAAACCTTGAGGTTTTCCCTGTTGACCTTACTGAGTAAATTCTTTCCTATATCATAATTATCCCACTTGTTCTCCGTCACAAGGAAAAGGAAGCATTTGGCCCCTGCACTCTGCTTATTTATCACCACTTCTAACGGCGTATCGGTTATAACATGGTATTTCATGGCAGGGTAATGTTCCTGGGAAAGAGTTTCCTCGCTGCCGCAGAATATATATGCGGCCCCGGGATCATCCTTTGACAGACCTTCAGCCAGCAGCTGGCTTCTTTCATCGACCGATGAAAAGACGTACCAGTCCTTTTTCCTGTACCGCCACAAAGTAAATGTCGGGAGAAGCCTTCCGAAAAGCACGGTAAAGACTAAGCCGAGCAGGAATGTGAGTACTCCTGCACTGGATATCATCATGATTGCACCGATCACCTTACCGGGGAAGGATACGGGTGTAACGTCTCCGTAACCGACTGTAGTGAGCGTTGCAAGCACATACCATGCGGCGTCCCCGAGACTGTCAATGCTGCTTGGGGTTTCCTTTGGGATGGACTCCACAGCAAAAAGCAGCAGCATAAGTATAAGATAAAATGCCACTATAGATACAATGATCTGTATTACACGTTTTTTATTCATAATCTCCCGCTTCCCGGTCAATACCAGTATTCAAGGCCTAAAGAATCAAGTGAAACTCCGATGTCAAATTCATTGAACATCTCTGTCAGGCATTCTTTAAGTAAGTTGACCAGTAATCTTGTATTATCATCAAACTCTTCTCTTGTAGTCAGTTGCGCCTCTTGATAACTCATCTTAATCTTGTATTATCATCAAACTCTTCTCTTGTAGTCAGTTGCGCCTCTTGATAACTCATCTTATCATACTGTCCGTACTGATAATCCCGGAAAGTCCCTACGAGCATACCTCCCGGATCTCCGTTGTAAAAATGTTCGATGGATGAAAAATCATACTCACCCGTAACGGTATTATAATGAACCAAAACTCTCAGACCAAGATCGTTATTATTGATCGTAAACTGCAGCTCATCATCCGTATTTTCGTATGATGTCACACGTATACCTACTATTGTATTACAGATGGTCCTGTCGGTATCACGGATATTTGAATACAGCACGTCATATGCTCTGTCATAAAAATATGATCTGCCATCCGGATCAGGGATTCCGTGCTCCCTTAAATAATCCATAA
>CACYIR010000109.1 GCA_902774525.1 uncultured Lachnospiraceae bacterium | reverse complement strand
CACAGGCGGGATCCGTCCCGCCTGCTGTTTTGAAAAAAGATTTTCAATGTTAAAAAAGAGACATTGAATGGAGGGAAAAAAATTGGCTAAAATATTGCTGGAAATGAGAGACATAACCAAAACCTTCCCCGGTGTAAAAGCACTAAGCAATGTAAATCTTCAGGTGGAAGAGGGCGAGATACATGCCCTAGTAGGTGAAAACGGAGCCGGAAAATCCACTCTGATGAATGTCTTAAGCGGTATATACCCTTACGGAACCTATGAGGGAGACATCGTCTATGACGGTGAGGTTTGTAAGTTTAATAAGATAAAAGACAGTGAAGCGAAAGGTATAGTAATCATACACCAGGAGCTTGCACTGGTACCATATATGACTATAGCCGAGAACATGTTCCTCGGCAATGAACGCGGAAGTAAATACCGTATCGATTGGAATGAAACGAACGATCTTGCGGCACAATACCTTGAAATGGTAGGACTTAATGAAGCGCCGCAGGTTCTTATAAAAGATATAGGTGTAGGCAAGCAGCAGCTTGTAGAAATAGCAAAAGCCATGGCCAAAAGTGCCAGACTGCTGATACTGGATGAGCCTACAGCATCACTGAACGAAGAGGATTCAAGATCTCTTCTTGATCTGCTCTTAAAATTCAAAAAGGAAGGTCTTACTTCCATCATCATTTCACACAAGCTTAACGAGGTATCGTATGTAGCCGATAAGATCACGGTAATACGTGACGGCTGTACGATAGAGACCCTTACCAAGGGAGTGGATGATATATCGGAAAACCGTATCATAAAAGGTATGGTAGGACGAGAGATAGAAGACCGTTTCCCGAAACGTGAGAAGCACATCGGGGACATCAAGATGGAGGTCAGAAACTGGACAGTTCATCATCCCGTTAATTTTGAAAGAAAAGTGGTAGATGACGTCAGTATCAATGTCCGCAAGGGCGAGATCATAGGCATCTCCGGTCTTATGGGTGCCGGACGTACAGAGCTTGCGATGAGTATATTCGGAAAATGTTATGGGGAGAACATTTCCGGACAGATACTCATCGACGGCAAAGAAGTTCATATGAATTCCGTAAAGGAAGCCATCAAACATAAGCTGGCATATGTTACGGAAGACAGAAAGGGTAACGGGCTTATCCTTTCCAACTCGATAAAGATCAATAATTCACTGGCTAATCTGAAAGCAATAAGCAAACACTCTGTAATAAACAGAGATGAAGAGTATGCGGCAGCAATAGACTATAAAGAGAAGCTGGCTATAAAATGTCCTACGGTTGAACAGCAGGCGGTAACATGCAGAAGGTACTGCTTGCAAAATGGATGTTTACCGAACCTGATATATTGATCCTGGATGAGCCGACAAGAGGTATTGATGTAGGTGCAAAGCTTGAGATATACATGATCATGAATCAGCTTGTAGCTGAAGGCAAATCGGTGATCATGATATCTTCAGAAATGCCTGAGATCCTCGGCATGTGTGACAGGATCTATATCATGAACGAAGGCAGGATAGTAGGTGAACTTGATGGCGCGGAAGCATCGCAGGAGGCTATCATGTCCCATATCATCAAAGCCGGTTGAAAACATAAAAAACTGATGTTTATAGAGGAGTATCCAAATGAACAAAAATAATGTACTTGAATTTGTAAAAAAATACACGATGGTAATCGTGCTTGTCGGTGTATTCGCCATGTTTGCCGTCACGACATCGGGAGATATCCTTCTTCCGGCAATCCTGCTCAAGATCATCTCAGGCGGAAGGATGCTCACAAGCTCCAACTTCCAGAATCTTCTGTCAGGTAATGCGTACGTACTTATCCTGGCTCTGGGAATGCTGATGGTCATAGTCATAGGGCAGATCGATCTTTCTGTAGGATCTGTAGTATGTTTCGTCGGTGCGGTAGGAGCCAAGCTGATGGTAGAAGCAAAAATGAACATGATCCTGGTAATCATTATCATGCTGATAGTCGGTACTGCCATCGGTGCTTTCCAGGCATTCTGGATCGCATATGTAAGAATACCTCCGTTCATTGTAACGCTTGCAGGCATGCTTGCATTCAGAGGCTTAAGCAACGTAGTACTTAACGGTCTGACCGTATCTTTAAGAGACCAGAAGGACTTTGTAAATCTTTTCGGCGGCGGTGCAAACTGCTACATTACGGATATATTCGGATTTGACGGGATAAACGGCTTATGTCTGATAGTCGGTATCACCATAGCAGCAGCATTTGTATTCTTAGAGTTTAAGAAGAGAATTAATAAGATCAAGAAAAATTATGAGGTAGAATCTGTTCTGGCATTCGGTATCAAGACAGCCATCATCGTAGCGACCATCATAGCTTTCTCATATAAGCTTGCACAGAACAAAGGTATCCCTACAGTACTTATCTGGGTATTCCTTGTAATCCTTGTATACGGATATATCACTGCAAATACAACAGTAGGCCGTGCATTCTATGCAGTAGGCGGTAACGAGAAGGCTACCAAGCTTTCCGGTATCAATACCAACAAGGTATACTTCCTGGCATACACCAATATGGGTCTTCTTTCCGCATTGGCAGCCATGGTTACAATAGCACGTCTTACTTCAGCTCAGCCCACATACGGCCAGAACTATGAAATGGATGCCATCGCTTCCTGTTTCATAGGCGGTGCTTCAGCATACGGCGGAATCGGTACCGTAGGCGGTGTTATCATCGGTGCAACTCTTATGGGTGTCATCAATATGGGTATGTCACTTATGAGCGTAGATGCCAACTGGCAGAAAGTAGTAAAAGGTGCCGTACTTCTTGCAGCAGTAGTATTCGATGTAGTATCTAAACGCGGCAAGCTGTTAGCATTGGATTGATCCATGAACAATGTAAGTTTCATGGTTTGATAATTCTCCTTCCTAAAAAGCCCCGGAGTCCAGCAGCCTCCGGGGAGTTCTTTTTTACGGGAAACGATAAAAACTATTAAATATAATAGTGTAATTATCGGGAAAATATGTTATACTGACTAAACAGACATCCCGTTAAAAGGTTTTGTTACCGAGGGAACGCTGAAGGCTTTTTCGAGGAGACTTTGACCGGGATTAAAAAGACATAAACAAGAAAGGATGAGGGTATGATGAAAACTACTATTAAAAGATTATCTGTATTGCTGCTGGCTATATGTATGATATGCGCTCTTGCAGCTCCGCTTAATGTGCAGGCAGCGGTATCAAAATCAACAAAGAAAAAACTTAACAATCTGGTTGACTGTATGTACGGGTTCGAGTTTGATCTTCTTGTTTTTATGGATATAGAACTTGATGAAGTAAGAGAAGTAACCATAAATAAATCATTAATGGCACAGGCTGCTGCACTTAATTGTGAGAGTACTTTCGTTTCGGAAATCGGTGAATGGGGGATGGAGTCAATATACAGCGTAACTCCCAAGCAGATAAAGAAGATGGCTAAAAAGATGTTCGGAAAGACTGTTACATACAAAAGCCTGCCTAAGGGAAGTGCTGATGATGCTATAGGATTTAATGCAGCATATCTGAATGCGGACGGTAATCCTGAGTTATGGTATTGGGAAGGCGAGACCGAAACGGATTATGTGATCGTAAAGACAACGTACAAAAAGACAGATAAGGGATACGACGTGATCAGAGATGTCTTTTGCGGTTATTGGGGAATAAATACATATTATAACGGTAAAAAAGCCAATTACAGGGTAACATATAATACAGCAAAGAAAAAGGGTTCAACTTACGGATACGTGATCACCGGGATGACAGTAGAATATATAGCTGATCTGGTTATACCCGATGATGAAGGAGAGGGTTGAAAATAAATAAAAAAATGCTTGCATTACTTCCAAAGATATGTTATAAGTATTATTTGTGAATAATTGGTGTTCCGCTGTACTAAGTTTGAAATCAATGGGTGAGATGAAAATCTTTTTTACACGAAGTAGTAAGAACATCAAAATATCAGGAGGTTCAAGATGAACGATATTATTAAAAACATTGAAGCTGCTCAGCTTAAAAGCGAAATCACCGAATTCAGAGTTGGCGACACCGTTAAGGTACATGCACTCGTAAAAGAAGGTAACCGCGAGAGACAGCAGATCTTCGAGGGCGTAGTAACCAAGAGACAGAACGGCGGCGCAAGAGAGAACTTCACCGTCAGGAAAATTTCTAACGGCGTAGGCGTAGAGAAGACCTGGCCTTTACATTCACCCATTGTTGTAAAGATCGAGGTTGTTAGACATGGTAAGGTAAGACGTGCAAAGCTTAACTACCTTCGCCAGAGAACAGGTAAGGCTGCTAAGGTTAAGGAAGTTATCCGTTAATCTTATACCGGTTACGCTAATGTATAGGCGCGGGTGCTTGTCATCCGCGCTTATTTTTTAAGATGGAGAATAGTATGGCAAATAAGATTAAGATCGGCCTTGTTATGGAAGGCGGCTCAATGCGCGGCATGTTTACTGCCGGAGTGACGGATGTCATGATGGAAAACGGGATAGAATTTGACGGCGCCATCGGTGTATCTGCGGGAGCCACCTTCGGATGCAATTATAAGTCGAAGCAGATCGGCAGGGCATTAAGATATAATGTAAAGTACTGCAAGGATAAAAGATATTGCAGCTTCAGGAACTTACTTAAGGAAGGCAATCTTTTCAGCAATGAGTTCTGCTACAAGAAGCTTCCCAACGAGCTGGACGTATTTGATACCAAGACTTTCTCGGAGAATCCGATGGAGTTCTATGTGGTGGCTACGGATATCGAAAAAGGCTGTGAAGTATATTACAGGCTTGAGACGGGAGACGCAGAGGATATCGAGCTTATCAGAGCTTCGGCATCCATGCCTCTGGTATCCAAGATAGTGGAAGTGGACGGGACCAAGCTCTTAGACGGCGGCATAGCCGATTCCATACCGTTAAAAGGCTTTGAAAAGCTCGGCTACAGCAAGAATGTGGTAATCCTTACACAGCCGCTCGGATTTGTAAAAGAGAAAAACAAGCACATGAAGCTGATGAAGATAAAATACAGAAAGTATCCGAACTTTGTAGGTGCTATGGCTGACAGGCATGTAAAGTACAATGCGGAGACTCTGTATGTATCACGTCAGGAAGCTGCCGGGAACGCATTTGTCATCAGACCGCCCGAGGCACTCAATATCAGCGGTATCATCAGAGACCCCGAGGAGCTGAAGAGAGTTTACAACATCGGCCGCAAGGTGATGACCGAGAGGTTAGATGAACTGAAAGCTTTTCTGGAGAAATGCAGACAGTAAAAATAAAAGCGCTGTGGAAAACCACAGCGCTTTAAGTTTATCTTAAGATATAAATTACATAGCATTAACGATCATCTTCTGCAGTGTAGCAGGATCGGATGATACCTTAAGAGCCTCAGACCTTGTGATGATACCGTAATGAACGAGGTTAGCAAGGTCGTCGTTCATGGTATGCATACCAAGTGACTTACCTGACTGGATCATGGAAGGTATCTGGATGGTCTTTGATTCACGGATAAGGTTTGCGATACCGGTGGTAGCAACAAGAACCTCAGTAGCAAGTACACGGCCGGTGCCATCGGCACGGGGAAGAAGGTTCTGTGTGAATACACCACGGATAACGTTAGCAAACTGAGCACGGATCTGATTCTGACCTTCAAGAGGGCAGGCATCGATGATACGCTCAACCGTCTGTGCAGCTGATGTGGTATGCAGTGTGGAAAGAACCAGGTGGCCTGTCTCTGCTGCGGTAATAGCTGCGGAAATAGTCTCGAAGTCACGCATTTCACCTACGAGGATGATATCGGGGTCCTCACGGAGGGCTGAACGAAGAGCACCTGAGAAGGTCTCAACATCCTTACCAACCTCACGCTGGTGGATCATAGCCTTGTTATGAGGATATACGTACTCGATAGGATCCTCAATGGTCATGATGTGACGTGCTGTATTTGAGTTAATATATTCAACTATGGAAGCAAGGGTAGTAGACTTACCGCTACCGGTAGGTCCGGTAACAAGGATAAGACCTCTGGGGGTATTTGCCAGATCTTTAACAGCATAGGGAAGACCTAACTCTTCGAAAGTAGGGATCCTGTTCTGGAAAAGACGGATGCTGGCTGCCAGGTTGTTTCTCTGATGATAGATGTTAGCACGGATTCTGTTACCGCCGGGAAGCATAACACCGACATCAAGGTCCTTACCGCTGCTGACATATTTACGCTGTTCTTCGTCAAGGATGGAATAGATCATCTCTCTGGACTCATCAGCTGTAGGTACATCATCCAAAATCATAAGTGTTCCGAAACGTCTGATGGCAAGATTGGTACCAACCGTAATATGGATATCGGAACATTCGTTATCTCTGGCATACTTCACCAGTTCTTCAAAAGTCATAAGATAAACCCTCCTAAATTATAGTTATACTACCTTCTAAAAAACCACTTAATCTATTATACCATAAATATATAAAGAATAAAACCTTTTTTTTAATTTTTTGAATAAAAAACCTTGACAAATGAATATTTATAAGTATAATGGTGTATATTATTCATAATCCTATTATGGATATTTATATTTTAAGCGGACTTTTTTATGCATATTAATGTAAAAATATACATTTTTCTGTATAAAATTTCGCGGAAAGAAGAGGTAAAACGATGAAGAAAATATTCATTGACGGTGCAGAAGGCACAACAGGACTTAAGATTAAAGAAAGATTCAAAGACAGAAACGATATAGAGATATTGAAAATAGACAGCGAACTGAGAAAAGACGAGAATGAGATAAGAAAGTTTATCAATGTTTCCGATATCACATTTTTATGTCTCCCCGATGCGGCAGCCATAGACGCTGTGAAGCTCGTGGATAACCCCGATACCGTGATCATCGATACTTCCACAGCTCACAGAACTGCAGAAGGCTGGACATACGGCTTCCCGGAGCTTGACGGCGCACAGAGAGAAAAGATCGCATCTTCTAAGAGGATAGCCAATCCCGGATGCTATGCTACAGGATTTATAAGCTTAGTAAATCCTCTTGTACAGATGGGTATCTTACCTCAGGATTATCCGCTTTCATGCTTTGCCGTATCAGGATATTCGGGCGGCGGCAAGAAGCTTATAGCCCAGTATGAAGATGCCGACAGAGACAAAAAGTACGGTGCAGCCAGAATGTACGGCTGGAGCCAGTCACATAAGCATCTTAAAGAGATGAAGTATATCACCGGTATTGACAAGGAGCCGCTTTTCTCACCCCTTACCACGGATTACTTCAGCGGCATGCTGGTACAGGTTCCTTTATTTACGGATATGCTGTTAAAGAAGGCTTCACCGGCCGAGATCAGAGACATGATCGCTGATTACTATAAGAACGAGAAGTTCATCAAGGTTGCTCCTTTCGGTGCAGATGCAGATAAGGGAAATGT
>CACYIR010000108.1 GCA_902774525.1 uncultured Lachnospiraceae bacterium | reverse complement strand
CCTGTCAGGATACATCATGCCGCAGGTAGGACAATATTCATCCTTTTCATTCTCATCCTCTACGCCGTATACCTTTAATTTCTTTATTCTTTCCTCTTTGGACTCAGGCTCCTTATCCCCGTCTTTTCCCTCTTCCCACGGTCCCCTGCCGGGTCCGGGAAATCTGCCGGGCTCATTGCCATCTCCTGCTTCCTTACCTTCAAACTCCTTATTAGCCTTTGTCTCCATGCATATCTTGTCAAAGGTGCGGACAAGCTTGTGCATCTCTCTTTTATAGAGATTGGAAAAGGCGGTAAGCCTGTATGTGACTCCGTCCACGTCAGCTGTAAGTATACTGCAGGCCACCTGGGGCTCACCCTTTAAGTTCTCCATGTTTTCGATGGGGTAGATCTTTACCGTCCATTCTTTTTCGGGAGTGTCAAAGGCCTTCTGCTTTGTCATGTAACCCTTAAAGGAGTGGATCTCTTTTTCGTCGGGAGCCGACATGACTATAGCCAGCTGTGTAAGAGTCAGCACAACAAAGCCGTCCGCATAGAGACAATCCGTATTCATGTCCGTGGCGGAGGCAGCAAATATGTCGTCCTCTTCTATTCCGTTTTCTTTAAGCAGTTTGAGCACTGCTTTCGGAAACAAATCTTTTTTCATACAAAAAATATAATCCTTTCAAGATATTAACGGATATTAAATCAAAAAGTTACTTTCAAATATAAATAATATAGAGGCAAACGTCAAGCAATTATTTAGTACTGTGGCACATACCCTTACAGATATGTGCCCTTATGCTTCATTTACACAATTATTTGAAGTACCTGTTGTAAAGACCCTGGAAAGCCTTGCCATGGCGTGCTTCATCCCTTGCCATCTCATGTACTGTATCATGGATAGCATCAAGGTTAGCTGCCTTAGCGCGCTTAGCCAGATCTGTCTTGCCGGCGGTAGCACCGTTCTCTGCTTCTATTCTCATTTCAAGGTTCTTCTTGGTGGAATCTGTAACAACCTCACCTAAAAGCTCAGCAAACTTAGCTGCATGCTCAGCCTCTTCATAAGCTGCCTTTTCCCAGTAAAGACCGATCTCGGGATAGCCTTCTCTGAAAGCTACTCTTGACATAGCAAGATACATACCGACCTCTGAACACTCTCCGTTGAAGTTTGCTCTTAAGTCAGCCAGAATATCCTCACTAACGCCCTTAGCTACGCCTACCACATGCTCAGCTGCCCAGGTCATTTCACCTTCCTGCTTATTGAACTTAGATGCCGGTGCATTACAAACGGGACACTTCTCAGGTGCCGCATCTCCCTCATATACATAACCGCATACGCTGCATACAAACTTTGCCATAATTAATCTCCCTTCTTAATCCCCATTTTTTTGTAAGCTTTTTTTCAAAGCTACTTACCGATTATATATTAAATTTCTTAAAATTGCAAGATATTTCTGATAATTCTGCTTCGAAATTTTCATCCCTTCCCTTAGGCCTTCATCAATGTGAAAAAGGTGTCAGCCCAAGCAGCTTTCCGTCACTGCAGTCTACCAGATACACATCATTCTTATTTATATAATTGTTCCATTCCTTTGCATTCATATACCGGATTGGGCTGTTTATATTATTATCATAAGAATCATATGCCAGTTCGACGGCATAGTCCTCAAAGTCCGCCCAACTGCACGGAATATCCGTTGTTTCTATAAGGAAATACTCGCCCGAGCCTTCCCATGTCTCCACTGCCACCTGTGCATGTCCTGTAGGGAATACGAGGTAAGTATGCATATTGGCGCTAAGAAGAGCACTAGCAATAACAAGGGATGTCTCGATACAGAGGCCGCTCTTGTTCTCAAGCACCTGCGTGGGGAACATGATATGCTGGTCTGCACCGTCTATCGAGAACGGATTCATATTGTATCTGACACCCGAATCCGACATCGCTATCATCAGGGCTGCCGCCTGGATGTATGTATCCACATATTCTGAGTACATAGGCCCCTGATATCCGGTAAAGTAGTTGAAATCTCCGTCCGTTATCTCACTTAATACGTCTATCGCATCTCTTTTAAGCTTAGTGATCGCATCATCCTCAGGAGAAAGGAAACAGAGTATGTTGTCTCTCGAGCTCACACCGAATTCATCGTCGTACCATTTAAAATCATTGATACTTAAGATATGTACCGGGAAAGTTTTTGTATCTATAAGTGCCCCCGATATATCCTTTACCGTGATCTTGATATTGGAATCGCTCGCATTCGAAAGATTAAGTGAGCCGGTGAGTGCCGAAGGTTTGATATATATGGGTGTGGTATGTGAGGTCAGGCTGAATTTCTGCTCAAACTTCTGGGTAAGTCCCGGTATCTCACATTCTATTACCACATCTCTTTCTCCCGATATACATGCCGCTTCGATAAATACGAAGTGGTCGTACGAATTGTACAGTGCGGGGTATATCTCTTTTATGGCGTTGTAGTTCAGGCTTACCTCTCCGTTAAATGAATGTACAAAGATATATGTGCTTCTTTCCCCGTAAGGTAGCTCTGCCGCCTTTGATATCTCTTCATATATAAGGTCCGCATTTTCCACCTGAGTATCGGTAAATGCACTTTCATCATCAATGATGACGCCCATCTCATCATTGAGATTATCCAGGATTTTTATGATACGCATGATAAGATTGTATGCGGAATTGATCTTCAGATAATCCTCGGAATCTATACCCTCCACAATACGGAATGTAAAGGTATGTATCAGCTCTGTGGTCTTTTTCCATCTGTCCCACAGCGGGGTAAAGTATGCCGGACAATCGGTCTTGTCCAGAGCTTTTATCAGTTCATCTATCTTCTTATAGCATTTGTCGGCCATTTCGGATGTCGAACGGGATTTTGACATGATGTCCCAGTAATCGGCAAGCAGCTGGACAGAGTCCTGAAAATCGAATACAAACTTTATCAGGTCGCGGCATTCATATATATAATCACCGGCTATGCCCATTACTTCTTCACCTGCACTTAAGAAATTGGCAGGCACACCTTTAAGCGCGGCAAATCCCTTTTTGCATTCCTCAAATCTGGTACAGTATCTTTCCAACGTCTGATTGATACTGTTGTTCTTACCGTCCATATCGATGTCCATGTTCTTAAGCTCATCGACCATGCCCATGACATCATCCAGGATAAACTGCATATTGATGATGGCTCCGGCCTCTGCCTCATCTGCTGCAGTGGTATCCTGTTCCGCCTTAAGCCTTTCCTCTTCAGCTGCAAGAAGCTCATTTCTTTCGGCGGTTATCTCTTCCTTTTCTTTTTCAGAAGTTTCAAGTTCCTCCGTCTTTTGTTCCAAAGTCTTCAGATTAGAGTCATAGGCTGCGGTCACTTCCGACAGCTTTCCTTTGGTCTCCTTAAGGTCATCCTCGCTTTTTTCGAGGTTGGCCTGCAGTTCTTCGAGCTCACGGTTTTTGGAATTTATGGTCAAAATTCCGAAAATACACAATCCCGCTATGACTGCAACTGCCACTGCCGAAATAATTATTGCAGGTAAATTTTTCCTTTTTTCACTCAATTTAAACATCCTCCTAATTGTTACCAGATATTGTAATGTTAATGAAACAATTACGTAATTAACGGCTTTTCGGCCGTAAAACAATCTGCCTGTTTTTCTGACTCAACATATTTGTTGATGTGTATTTTTTAAAAACTTAAAAAATTTGCTTATTATTTTCAAAATATGGTAAAAATTTTCCCTTGATTTGCCTTGAATTATATGTTACAATGTAATCATGGGGGATGCGGACCCCTGTAAACATTTGCTAAAACGTTTCATTTACTGATTATAAATATATTTTGTATAGGATATAACGGAGTTATATCTCTTGTAACAGGGAGGTTACCATGGAACAGGGTCAAAACGGAATTATATATACAAATGACAACTGCATCGGCTGCAACCGGTGTATTATGTCATGTCCTGTCCCCGGTGCAAACAAATCGGTATCCAGGGCCGGGAAAAATATCATAGTGGTAGATACCAACAAGTGTATATCCTGCGGCAACTGTATAAGGGAGTGCCGTCATAATGCCAGGGAGTTTCGCGACGACACTAAGCGTTTTATAAGTGATCTCGGAACCGAGAAGATTTCCGTCATCCTGGATCCCTCCATATTTGTATTATACCCCAATATCGCAGGAAAAGTCATCAATTTTTTACTTGCCAACGGAATTTCCGCCGTATATGATGCCGGACTCGGTACAGACATATCTATCTGGTGTTATTTAAAGTATTTTGATGAGCATCCGGAGGGTGGAGTTATCCTTCAGACCTGTCCTTCCTTCATCAACTTTGCGGAAAAGTATTCAAGGGATATGCTCAAGAAGCTCATCCCGGTGCAGTCCCCTGCGGTATGTACCGCCATTTATGTGCATAAGTATCTGAAAAATACGGATAAGCTGGCATATATAGGTCCCTGCATCGCTAAGAAGCTGGAGTTTGATTCTCCCGAGACAAACGGCGAGATTTCTTATAATATTACTTATAAATATCTGGCTCAGGCCATGGCAGGCATAGACTTAGATGAATACAGCAATGAATTTAAGGGCAGAAATATTACCCTGGGAAGTACCACATCCATCGAAGGCGGGATGAAGGCGACTCTTGGTAATTTTATCCCCGAGGACAAGTTCATCCTCTCGGTAGACAACGCGATCTATCATCTGCCTTTTTATGAATACTACGAGAACAGTGTTTTTAACAGCGTGACCATCCCCTACGCTACCAATGTTTCCACATGCGAGCATAGCTGTGTCGACAGCCCGGGCATAGGACAGGGCGTAAGAAATCTGGTTGAGATATCGCAGGATTATTTACAGCTTGAGCTGGCAGCCAAGGCACAAAATCCTAAGCTTTACTCCAGGACCGCAACCTATTCCGATAAAAAGACTGCTCTTTACGAGCGTTTTAAGGATCTTGACCCGGCTGATTTTTCAAGGACCTTCAAAGGACATTTCATCTACAAACAGGTAGTTGAGCCCAGCGATATCGAAGATATATACACACAGATGTACAAGCACACCTCTCAGGACCGCTGTATCGACTGCGGTTCCTGCGGATACAGTACCTGCAGGGAACTGGTCGAGGCCGTGGCTCTGGGTTATAACAGGATAGAGAACTGCGTTTACTATGAAAAAGAGGAAAACCGCAGGCTTTACCTTACGGATATCATGACAGGTATCCCGAATGTAAGTTATTTCAACTCCAAACTCAGCGAGACCATCAAGAGCGAGACCGGCGGAGAATACGCCGTAATCTCCTTCTCTCTTCAGGGTTGGGAGCTGTTAAACGAGCGTTTTACATATGCCGAAGGCGACAAAGCCATCGTAGAGTTTGCCAAAACAGTAGAAAAGCTGGCTAAAGCCGACGAACTGGTAGCGCATCACGGCGGTGTTGATTTCTTAGCAGTCATAAGGAAAACCAACCTGAACAGTTTCATCGAAGCTATCCAGTCAGTAGTGGTACACCCCAATGACGGTCTTCAGGATGTTGAATATCCCGTGTCCATCACTGCGGGCATATACATGATGAACGAATACGAGCGTACCGCCGAAACCGTGGTCGGCCGTACCAATATCGCAGCAGATAACGCCAAACTCGGCGGCGCCAAGATAGTATATTATGACCAGAGCATGAAGGAGCAGCTGATCGATTCGATACAGCTCACCAAGTCCTTCCCCGAGGCTATGGAAAACGAAGAATTCCTGGTATACTACCAGCCTAAGATCAATACTGCCTCACAGATCATGAAGGGTGCCGAAGCATTAGTACGCTGGAAGTCAAAAAAAGAACTGATCTCCCCTGCCAGATTTATCCCTCTTTTCGAGAAGAACGGCATAATCTGCCAGCTCGATTTTTATGTACTCGAGCATGTATGCAGGGATATAAGGAGATGGCTTGATACAGGACTTTCTCCTGTTTGCATAAGTGTCAACTTCTCCAAACTGCACTTTAAGAATCCCGATTTCGTCAAAGAGATCGAGCAGATGGTTGACAAATACAACCTCCCGCACAATCTCATAGAAGTCGAAATAACCGAAAGTGCTTATGAGAAAACAAAGGAAAGACTTAAGTCCGTACTTAAGGAATTAAATATAAAAGGCTTCTCAACATCCATCGATGATTTCGGCGCAGGCTATTCATCCCTGAACCTGCTTTCACAGCTTGACTTCCAGGTATTGAAGCTTGACAAGGCCTTCCTTGATTCCGGTATCGAGGATATCAAGGTTAAGAATGTCGTAGACAGTGTCATCACGATGGCGAAGAAGCTTAACATGAAGGTTGTGGCCGAGGGGCGACCTTATCCAGGGCTACTATTTCGACCGGCCCATCCCGGTAGCGGATTTCGAGAAGCGTCTCGAGATACCCGACTACTACCAGTTCAGTGCCTGATCTTTCAGGCCGTAAAATTGTTTGTTATACCGCCTTTCATAAAAATATCCGGAGCCTTTTTACAGGCTTCGGATGTTTTTTTGTCCAAAGATCCCTATGAACCCCATATTTTCCTTTTTTAGGACATAAATAGGGCTGTGAAATAATGGGACTAAAGGGTGTCCCAAGATTCACAGCCCCTTTTCATACTCTCATGATCCTCGACGTTTTTATACCATCTCCCGCATAAGGGAGATTTTCTTTACTCTTTAAAATCCTCAGTCTCTACTGCTTTTTCCTCTGCAGAAGCTGCCTTCTTCTCTGCAGTATTCTTAAGGACCGTTGTACCTAATGCACCTGCCAGTACGCTCTTTAAATCAAATCCTAAGCCCTCTGTAAGGCCGGTAGTGATCTGGGTAGTACTCTTTGTGATATCCTCAACAAGCTTTGCAGTATTGCCTTCGCCGTACATTGTGATCCTGTCGATATTTTCGAGAGGCTTTGCAACATTTGCAGCGATATCGGGAAGTACCTTGAAGAACATCTCCAGGACTGCAGCTTCCTTCATCTTTGACATAGCCTCTGCCTTCTTCTCGGTAGCTTCAGCTTCTGCAATACCCTTAGCCTTGATAGCCTCAGCTTCTGCAATACCTCTTGCACGGATTGCTTCCGCATCCTGCTCTGCCTGGTACTTGATAGCATCAGCCTTGATCCTCATAGCTTCTGCCTCACGTTCCATTTCGAACTTCTTAGCTTCAGCGTCCTTCTGACGTCTGTAGAGTTCTACATCGGCCATCTGCTGCTGACGATACTTATCTGCATCTGCCTGCTTCTTGATAGCAGCAGCAAGCTCCTGCTCCTTAACTTCAGCTTCCTGTTTCTTCAACTCTACGGATTTCTGCTGACGAGCGATATCTGCCTCAACAGCCGTGGTCTCGATAACTTTACGCTGGGTCTCTTCCTGGATCTTGTAGGCTGCATCTGCTTCAGCCTGCTTTAAGTCTGATTCTCTCTTTAATTCTGCCTGCTTGATCTTTAATTCGTTCTGCTTGATTGCTATATCGGTATTTGCAAGTACTCTTGCTTCGTTTGCAGCCTTGCTTGCCTCAGCTTCAGCTATAGCTACGTCACGCTCTGCCTGAGCCTTAGCGATCGAAGCGTCCTTTTGGATCTGAGACATATTGTCCTGACCGAGGGCAACGATAAGACCCTTCTCGTCTTCAATCCTCTGGATGTTACAGGATATGATCTCAATACCTAATGCGTTCATATCCTTCTGTGCTTTTTCCTGAACCTCATCACCGAATTTCTTACGGTCCGTACAGAGCTCTTTCAGCTTAACTGTACCGATGATCTCACGCATGTTACCCTGAAGGGAATCGGTAAGGGCTGTGATGATCTGATCCTCATGCATATTAAGGAAGTTCTTCATCGCAAGCTTGATCCCGTCGGGATCTGTCTTAACTCTGATCTTAGCTACCGCATCGATATCTACACCGATGAAGTCAAGTGTCGGTACATAACCGTTGGTCTTAATATCTACACTTATCTGCTTTACGATCAGGTTATCTTTTCTCTCTAAGAAAGGTACCTTGATACCCGCACGTCCGATAAGGATCTTGGGGTTCTTCTTAAGACCTGATATAATGTATGCTACATCCGGGGGTGCCTTAACATAACCGGACATAAGGGTGAATAAAATAAACAACGCAGCCACTACGATAATCGCAATAATCGGCCAATCCATACTTTCCTCTCTTTCCTGCATCTGCCTTGACTGTTTTCAGATGCATTGCTTTGTTTACTGTTTACGGAAATGATTATATACTATTTTCTGAAAATTTAAAAGTGTTTTCTGAGAAAATTAGATATATTTATTCCGCCTTTTTGAGAAATATGTCACCAAGTATACATAATTAGGTAACTTCACGGTCAGGGGCAGCGGCTCCGGATATAAAACCCGTCTCCGTTCGCAGGATATGCCGGCCGTCCTCATCCTCATCTTCGCTTCGGACGCTTGCAATCGTGTGTCCGCTTGATACCGGACACACTTGTGCTACGCTCGGAAAACGATTTGGATAATCGTTTTCCGCCTCGCTTAAGATGGTATGCGGACGGGGCATATCTGCTGCTCACTTTATGGTTTTATATCCGGAGC
>CACYIR010000107.1:7243-8458 GCA_902774525.1 uncultured Lachnospiraceae bacterium | reverse complement strand
TTAAGGAACTCCTTGTCATCAAGGGAAGACCAGACATGTTCAGGATTACGATCCACAAACATTTGTCTATATGCGCGAAGTGTCTCAGGATCTACATCATCCATTGTGTAGTATCCTGACTTAATGAGGATTTCTTCATAGTTAGATGCATCTGCAAATACCGGCTCGCAAAGGTATGAAGGGATCTTACCTGTTCCGTTGTCGTAAGTATCTCTGTCATTTACGGGAGCTTCCTTGCCCTGCATGATAGCGTCAACCATTTCTACTGTCTTAGCTGCAAGTGTACGTGTATCCTTGAAGATAGACATAGACTGCTTGCCATCGAGCATGTTCTTTACGTTAGCCTTATCACAGTCCTGACCGGTGATGATGGGCCAATTGCTGTGTGTGCCTTCGTAGTTAGCTATAAGGGAGTTGGTAACACCCATAGCTGTTGAGTCGTTTGATGCAAGAACAGCATCAAGCTGTGTTCCGTCTGAATAGTTAGCTGCAAGAATAGCATCAAATCTGTTCTGTGCGTTTTCTGTTGACCAGCTCTGTGTAGCAACAGTAGCGAAATCGATCTGGCCTGACTTTACAACGAGCTGTCCGTTGTCGATATAAGGCTGAAGAACGTCCATAGCGCCCTTGTAGAAGAATCTTGCATTGTTGTCGCCGGGGTCACCGGTGATGATCTCAAGATTGAAAGGTCCCTTGCCTGACTTAAGACCTAACTTCTCCTCGATATACTCGCCCTGCTTGGTTCCTACCATCTCATTATCGAATGTTGCATAGTAAGTAACAGCGTCAGATCCCATGATAAGACGGTCATAAGCGATAACCTTAACGTCTTTTTCCTTAGCCTGCTCAAGAACTGTTCCGAGTGAATCACCTTCGATAGAAGCGATAACCAGAACCTTGCAGCCTGAGCTGATCATGTTCTCGATCTGTGATACCTGAGTGGGAACATCGTTTGAAGCGTACTGAAGGTCAACTACATAACCTGCTTCTTCAAGCTTCTTCTTCATGTTGTCACCATCCTGGTTCCATCTCTGAAGATCCTTTGTAGGCATTGCTACACCAACCTTGGTGCCTGCTGCAACTGCTGTGTTGGTAGCGGGTGCTTCATTTTTGGTTTCGGTTGTTCCTGCATTGTTGTCTGTGTTGCTGTCATTGTTGGTCGCATTGTTTGTGGTGTTGTTGGTCGTACCGCTGTTGCTAGCAGGCTTTTCTTCT
>CACYIR010000107.1:0-7192 GCA_902774525.1 uncultured Lachnospiraceae bacterium | reverse complement strand
ACCATTACACATACAAGTAAAACGCCCAAAATTCTTTTTTTCATAAAATACCTCCCTATGAAAGATGGTTTGTTTTGTTTACAGTAATCAGCATATCATAATCAAAAGGGAAATAATTATTACACCTCTTGATATTTTTATGATAATATTTCGTAACAAAATAAAAAGCAGTGCACTTTTTTGCTGTGCACTGCTTACATATGGCAATTTTTTACTATGCGTTATACCTCATTATAAATATTGTCATCCTGAACGAAGTGAAGGATCTTATAAGATTCTTCGCCATGCTCAGAATGACAGTTATAGTTCACTCTACTCACTTATCATCTCCGGCATGTTGAGGTATACATCTTCTTTTAAGTGGAAGCCGCTTCCTATGATCACTTCATCTATATTATCCTTTGTCACGGCTATGGGTACGAGACCGATATAAGGGATATCATATGTTCCGTCGTTGATGGTCTTTACGTCACTGCCCGAGATCTCTTCACCTTCCGCCAATGCTATCGCACATTCCGCTGCACGCTTGGCCAGCTTCTCCACAGGCTTATATACAGTCATGGTCTGTGTACCTTCCACTATCCTCTGGCACGCTTCAAGGTCTGCGTCCTGTCCTACCACAGGGAGGTTTCCTGCAAGTCTCTTCTCGGAAAGGGCACGTATTACCTGACCTGCTAAGTTATCGTTTCCGCACATGATGCCGTCCGCAAGCCTTACGGTATTCGGATGGTCATATATGTAATCGGCCGCTATCTCTGCACGCCATCCGTCACAGAATATGGAATCAATGACGTTGATGTAATCCCTGTCGCATATTTTCTTAAAGCCCTTCTCCACCGCATCGACGTTGTTGTCCAGAGGTGAACCTTCGAGCATGATCACCTGTCCGCCGAACGCTCCGTTCATGGACAGAGCCTCAGCCATCATGGTACCTACCATCTCATTGTCAAAGGTGATATACAGATCGATATCGGCATTGGTGATAAGCCTGTCGTAAGCTATGATCTTGATGCCTTCTTCCTTGGCCTTTTTTACCGTTGCCTGCAGGGAATCGGAATCGATACATATTATAACTATGACATCCACTCCCTTTTTGATGAAGTATTCTATCTGCTCCTTCTGCTTTTCTACATCACCGTTGGCATTCTGCACTATCACGTTGGCGCCGAACTCCTTGGCTGTGGATACAAATACATCCCTGTCACGCTGCCACCGCTCTATGACAAAAGAGTCAAAACTCATGGCTATCTGTATCCTGTCGTCTTCTACGCTTGCCTTTTGGTCCTCAGTACCTTCCTTGTTGGAACACGCAGCCAGCGTAAATATATAAGTCAATATCAATACCCATGCCAGTACTTTCTTCACTTACATTCCCTCTCTGTATTCTGTAGGAGTGACTCCTACATTTTTTTTGAATGTCTTGCTGAAATAATTGGAATCCGGATATCCGGACATCACACCTATCTCCTTCATGGAATACTGGGTGGTGGCAAGCAGTTCCTTCGCCCTCTCTATCCTTAACCTGGTAAGGTAGTCTATAAAGTTCTCTCCCGTATTCTCCTTAAATATCCTGCTCAAGTAATAAGAACTGATATTTACCGCCATCGACAGGTCATCCAGCGTGATGTTCTTGGTATAGTTGGCTTCGATATATTTCTTTGAAGCCTCGACCACATCATAGGTGCTCTCAGCCTTCTTATCCGCTACGCTCGTGCTTGAGAAGATGATCCTTTCCCTGAACCACTCCCAGAGGCTCGCAGCATCGGGTGCCTGCATTACTTTAGGCAGATAATCTCGTCTGTCTTCTATATTATAAGTAAGACCGTTTTCATATGCTATCGTTTCGGCGCGGAGGACAAATTCGAGGATCTTAAGTCTTGCATCCATGATGTTCTTTGTCTTTATCCATTCAAAGAAGTCCTTCGCTACACTAAGCGCGGTATCGGTCCTGCCCTTTTCTATCTCCTCAAAAAGCTTAAGCTCCAGGTCTATCGGATATTCACCCTGGAAATCACATCCTATGGGCAGATCGTCAGCATGCGCCACGGTATTGGTGGTGATGAGCAGTGCATTTACGGCTTCTCTGTAGGAGTTATCCATACGTGCCAAAGGCTTTACCTTTCCGATACCGACTCTGAATGCGATATCGGTGATCTTGCTGAGCTTTTTGATCATCTCGCGGGCGCTCGTAATAACGGCTACACGCTCGGTATAATCCATCTCATCGTAATCGCAGGGGATAAGGACAGCTATCTTGTTGCTCATGACAGAGCCTACTATGCCGTTAAAGTACAGCTTGATGTACTCTCTTATCTCCTTATAATTCTGCTGCAGCTTGACACTGGAACCCAACGCATTGGTCATGTGGTTTCCTTCTTTTGCGTCACCTGATACCAGCAGCATCATATATGCGTTTTCCGATGTGAGGCCCAGCATCGTCTTATAGTTTTCTATATCTTCATCAAAGTATTCATGGAACAGGATATTGTAGATCAGACCGTTCTCTAAGATGGGGATGACAGTCTCCAGCTTTTCCTTTATTATAAGGTCGTTTGAACGGCGGTTTCTCTCCTCCTGCACCATGTTCATGGCTTTCTTTATCGCCGAGATGATCCTGGTGCGCTCCATGGGCTTTGTGATATACTCGATGGAACCGAGCTTCATGGCTTCCTTCGCATAATCAAACTTGTCATATGCGGACATAACGATGAAGATGACCTTGTCGTTGGTCTTCCTGATCTCGCGCATGGCATCTATACCGTTTATGCCCGGCATCTGGATATCCATGATGGCTATATCCGGCCTGAAGGTTTCCGCAAGCTCTATGACATTACGTCCGGTCTTGGCGAACTCCACCTGACACTCATCACCGAATTCCTTCTGTATTATAAATTTGAGTGAATCTATAACGATACCCTCATCGTCAGCAAGCATTATCTTATACATAGATTCTCCTTTATTTATCAAGATAAATGGTAAATCTTGAACCCTTTCCCGGTCCGTCGCTCTCTATCGAGAAGCAGTCATCGGTCCCGCAGAAAAGCTTAAGACGCGCATATACATTATCCATGCCTATGCCGTTTGAATCCTTTTTACCGGGAGCAGGCCGTCCGCTCTTTAAGCTTTCGATGGTCTCCTCATCCATGCCAGCACCGTTGTCCTCGATCCTTATGCAGGCAGTATCATCGAGAGCATATACGGAGAGCTTTATTCTGCCATCACCCATCATCTCACGGATACCGTGCTTTACACAGTTCTCCACTATGGGCTGCAGGATCATGCTGGGCATCTCCACATCGTTAAGGCTCTGGTCCACTTCCTTTTCATAATGTATCTCACCGGAGAAACGTACATTTAGAATATATATGTAATTATCCACCAGTTCGACTTCTTCACCGACCGTAACAGTACGGGAAGCGTTTTTAACATTATATCTGAAGAATTCCGACATGACCTGTACGTATTCGTAAGTCCTGTCAGCGCCCTCCATCATGGCCAGCTGTGCGCCTGCGTTCAGGGTATTAAACAGGAAATGCGGATTGATCTGTGCCTGAAGGTATTTTAGCTGTGCGTCTTTTAAGTGTGTCTCCATCATGAGCTCTTTTTCTTTCAGCTCACGTTCGGTCTCGGCACTCTGTCTTATCTTTTCGATATAATCCTGAATGCTTATGACCATTTTGTTGAAGGCTTTTGTAACGATACCTATCTCATCCGTGGAATTGACCGGCAGAGTCGATATCTCGAAATCTCCCTTCGCTACACGGTTGGCCGATATGGTCAGCGACCTTAACGGTTTGATAACGCTGGTGGTAAGCCTTAATATAAGAAGTGTTGTGGTAAATATGACCACTATCATTATCACATTGCCTGCCACTTCAAATCGTCCGAATGCGGTAACCATCTCACGGTAGTTTTCCGAGTTTTCCTTGAACTGTTCGTTGTTCAGGCTGTAAATATAGGTATTTATATATCCGTAGAGCCTTGTGGCTTCTTCGTATCTGGTCCTGTATTTTTCTACGTTCCTGCCTCGCTTGGCATCTACAGTCTGGCCTACTTCATCCAGATACTTTTCCGCCATGCTCTTTATCGAGCGCTCCATTCTTCCCTGTCTGCTCTCGGTTATGATATCATCCAGGTTCTCCGTAAGCTCGGTAAAAGTCTGGACGCTCATGTAATAGTTTTCCAGGGAATCACTGGTCTTGGTATCGAGGTACTCTGTCATGCAGTCCTGTACGTCATTTAATGCGGCTGATATCTCGTTTAACTGAAGGTTGGCCTTATATACCGTATCTATCTTGTCCGACATACTGTTCATGGCGAGCAGCAGGACGATATTGATCAGGAATACCAGCATATTGACAGACAGTGAGATGCCCGCCATTTTTATCCTCAAAGGAAGGTTCCGGAATTTTTCTTTCATCGGCTCCCTCCCTTCATGTATTCACCGATATTGGACTTGTTGATGACATAACTGTCCGCGGTGAAATACTGGCTGGTATAGCCGATCTCGTAATACTCCGAAAGGGCATCGATGCAGTACTTGCCCATCTGGTCCGTATCTACGGACAGTGTGGCATAGATAACATCTCTTTCTATACCCTTTAATATCGCATCGGAGTTGTAATATCCGAGGATATTTACCTCGCCTACCTCGTTGTAATCTACCACCATCTGGTAGACACTGTTGGTATCATTTTCATTCAGGCATATGATGATATCCGGGATATCCTCCTTGCCGCCCAAGAACAGGTTCCTTACCGATTCCTCAACAGAGAAGGTATTTGATGCATCTACTGCGGCAAGATCTATCTCTATGGGCTTCTGGTCCTTATGACTGTCAAGATATACCGTGACCTCATCCTGTATAGCGAATGTAAGGACATTCTGACCCGAATCCTCGGAACCCGCGTCAAGCAGTACGGTTACATTGATGGTGTCACCCTGGAAAGACTTGGTATTCGCCATCTCTATGATAAGCTTACCGTATTCCCGGCCCAGATTGTAATTACCTATGCCGACAAAACTTATCCTGTCGGACTGTGTGTTGTCATTTAAAAGCGTGATGACCGGTATCTCAGCTTCATATGCCTTTTTTATGAGCTCTGTCATGCCTTCTGCTTCTCCGGCCGTTACGATTATACCGTCCACGCCGGATGATATAGCTATCTCCATCTGCTCGGTCTGGGAATAATCTCGCGGGAGGTTGTCAGCCAGCATCTCGACATATGCATTCTGCTTTTTGGCTTCCTTTAATGACGATACATATACCGACTGCCAGAACGACGATGAAGGATCATCGGTGATCATCACATAGTACTTGTCGTATGTATCCCCTGACTCCTTGCGGCTCAGTGACCTGTTAAACGAGATAAAGAGCACGATAAGAACACCGGTAAGTACCACCAGTACGCCGGTTATTATCCATATCGTTATCATATTCAGGGATTTATGCTCTTTATTCATTTCTTCTCCGAATTATAAAAGGTTACTCTTTATTTTCAGGACTCTTTTTCTTCCAAGCTCTTTAAAAACTTCTTGTCCTTCTTATCCAGCTCTACTTTTTCAAATAAGTCGGGCCTTCTTTCACGCGTACGGATGAGAGACTGCTCACGCCTCCACTGCAGGGTATTTCCTTCAAAGCTTTCGTCCGAAGCCGACTCGTCATTGCTTAAGACTCCGGGTACCAGGCGAGCCACCGCATCCATGATGCATATAGCGGGGAGCTCTCCGCCCGTAAGCACGAAATCACCTAATGATATATAGTCATCCGCTTCAAGTTCCAATGCTCTTTCATCTATCCCCTCATAGTGACCGCAGAGGAATATCAGGTCTTCTTCCTGTGAAAGCTCCTTTGCCACTTCCTGGGTAAAAGGACGGCCGATGGGGCTTAAATATATGAGGCGGGTTCTTTTCTTGTCAGCAGGCTGTGCAGCCTCAATTCCACCGGCAGTTTCAGCATTTTCCTTAATGCATTTGCCTTGACCGATAAGCTCTCTGGCAGCCTCACACGCCTTATATACGGGACCTGCCTGCATGACCATGCCGGCTCCTCCGCCGTAAGGATAGTCATCCACGCGGTTATGCTTGTTTTCCGCATAATCACGTATATCTATGACATCAAGGCTTATAAGCCCTTTATCCAGAGCCCTGCCCATGATGCTCGTATTCATGATGGTCTCGACCATCTCTTTAAACAAAGTCAGAACCACAAAATGCATTCCCGCTCATCCTTTCGACTTATATCCGCCACATCCGTATATATCTACTCCAGCTCTTCCTTCGGGATAACACTTAAAGCATACCCGAAAAACTTATCATTATCAATCCCCCAAAGATCCAGTGCTTCGCTTCCGACACGGATACTGAGTCTCTCCCCGCTTTCAAAAGTTGCATATACCGAGTTTTCAGAATCCTCTTTCCTGGTGGACTTAAAAAATCCGTTACGCTCCAAAAGCTTTTCTTCTTCAATGAGCTTTATCAGACCGTCCACAAAGCTTTGGTCAACAGTCCGTGTATCCATCAGTATCACATATGAATCACCCATACCGTCTATCTCTGATGTAAAGCTGCCGTCTTCCTGCTTTTCGACTGTCCAGCTGAACCTTCCGCTGCCTCTGTCTTCCAGGTAATAACTGTGTACGCATAAAGAAAAGTACTTGATCCCGCTAAGGTCTATATTTTTCGGCAGATCTTCTGAAAAGTCCTTTATGGCACGGGCTTCTTCCAGCTTTTCTTCAGGTACGAATACATATCTGTGCCCTTCGGCATCTAATATCTGCTCATATGCGGTCATGGTACCGTCATCTCTCAGTGTTAGAAGTGACATGATGCCAAACCCACTACCGGCCTTCTCATCAGTATTTACTATCTCGGTATAACTGCCGTCCTTTTGTGCTTTTACCTTGTACTTATCCTTATATGACCCCCAGATGACATACATAGTATCCCCGTCAAATTCCAGATACGTTTCCCCGTACATGTCACCCCATCTTCCCTTTACAGGCAGGCTCTCTACGGTATTGTTGTTATTTCCTGTCATATCGGTATCATCCTTTTTGTCGTTATCTTCTTTTACTTTATCACAGCCCCACAATACCATCAAGGCCAGTAACACAAGTAATACACCTAAGGCTTTTTTAACACTGTGCTTCAATGTTACCCCTCCGTGATCATATATGAATGCCATAAAACA
>CACYIR010000106.1 GCA_902774525.1 uncultured Lachnospiraceae bacterium | reverse complement strand
GACCTTTATAAATGATTTCTTGATATCTTCTTCGTTTATGAACTTGCGGTTTTCCTTGGCTGCGGAGATGGCTGCCTCATTCATGAGGTTCTCTAAGTCGGCTCCGGTAAAGCCTGCCGTAGTCCTTGCTATCTCCTGCAGATTTACCTCATCGGAGATGGGCTTGTTCTTGATATGGACCTTAAGGATCTCCTCCCTGCCCTTGACATCGGGGCGTCCTACGACTATTTTACGGTCAAAACGTCCGGGACGAAGGATGGCGGGATCAAGTATATCCACACGGTTGGTGGCTGCGAGCACAATGATGCCCTCGTTTACACCGAAGCCGTCCATCTCTACGAGCATCTGATTAAGCGTCTGCTCTCTTTCGTCATGGCCGCCGCCCATACCGGTACCTCTGCGTCTCGCTACGGCATCTATCTCGTCGATGAATATGATACAGGGAGCTGCCTTCTTGGCATCCGCAAAAAGCTCTCTTACTCGGGAAGCACCGACACCTACGAACATCTCCACGAAGTCCGAACCGGATATGGAGAAGAAAGGTACGCCTGCTTCTCCTGCCACCGCTTTTGCAAGCAGTGTCTTACCTGTACCGGGAGCACCCTCGAGCAGTATGCCCTTGGGGATCCTCGCTCCCACATCCACGTATTTTCCGGGGTTTTTCAGGAAATCCACTATTTCTTCAAGGTCTTCCTTTTCTTCCTTTAAGCCTGCCACATCTTTAAATGTAAATTTGTTGTCCTTACCCATGGTCATCCTGGCTCTGGACCTGCCGAAGTTCATGACCTTGTTCCCGCCGGAAGACGATGCGCCCTGTCCGGTCAGGATAAACATGAATACAATCATAAATATGATCAGGATGATATAAGGCATCACACTTGTAAAGAACCAGCCGGGCTTTTCCACTTCCTCCATGGTATAGGGTATACCCGCATTTCTCACCAGCTTCTCGACCTCGGTGATATCCGAGCAGTTGAATTTACCCTTCTGTCCGTCTATAAGTGTGAGCCTGACCAATCCGGTAGGTACTTCTTCCGAAGGTATGAGTGTCACGCTCTGTACCGTCTTCTTCTCTAAGGCGGCTTCAAAGGCCTGGAAGCTGTATTTGATGTACTGTGATTCGTTCAATCCCCTGGTCAGATATACTACAAAGATAAGCATGATTATGAAAACCAGGTACATGCTGAATCCTCTTGTTTTTTTCATTCTGTCCCCTTTTTATGTATTTTTCTTGGCAACAAGTACTTTTTTCGTTTCGGATGTGACAAGGCAGCTCTCATCCTGTCTGTATCCGGCCACCCATACTACATGGCTTCCCACAGCGAGGACCGGGATGCTGTCCCTTTCATCCTTTGGTATTTTATTGTCTATCATAAAGCGGTTAAGGCTTTTCTTATGCTTTTCCGGTCCTATGAGCATATAGTCTCCGGGCTCCGGTGTACGTACCACAGGAGTTCCGGCCAGTTTCTCAAAGTCGAACCATTTTTCGTTCTTACCCTTAGGGATATCCTGCCCCAGTTCCGTCCTGTCATGTACCTTCAGGGTTATCGTCCGGCTGATATCGTCTGCTTTTAACTCCTGCAGATCTTTCTGTTTTTTCAAGCAGATTTTGTCATATTCCTTTACAGCCGTGATCCCGTATGGCATGGAAAGCTTTCTTCCGCTCTGTTTTCCGTATAATCCGTCTATATCCAGTATATGGACTTCCTCAACATCCTTTAATCTTCCGGCCACCTTTTCAAATGCCCGTCTGATGATACTTTTTCTTAAGACAGGATGCAGCCCGCATGTCATCTTACAATCTATCCTGCAGCCGGTGATATTCCCGGATGCGTCACGCACATATTCGCAGGCCGTGGTATATGCGTCCGTCTGCTGCTCTATATAGTCCATTGTTTCCGCAGCCTGAAGGCTGAGGCTTTCTATGTGTTCGCAGACGCCGTTGTTTATGTATTCCTTTATCTCGGGAAGTATCCTGTTCCTGAGCCTGTTCCTGGAGTATGTATCCTCACTGTTAGTGGCATCGGTCCTATATGACTGTCCCTTTTTGTCAAGGTATGCCTCTATCTCTTCCCGGCTAAGACACAGCACCGGCCTTATGACCGTAAGCTCCGTCCCGTCCTTTTGTTTTACGGCTCTATAAGGGATTATCCCTTTAAGACCCTTTATGCCGCTGCCCCTGAATATATTAAAGAGCACCGTCTCGGCGTTGTCGCCTTTTGTGTGGGCCGTGGCAATTTTTCCGGCACCGTATTTTTCCGCTGTACGAGTGAAGAACTCATACCTGAAGTTCCTTCCGGCTTCCTCGCAGGTGGTACCGGTATCTTTCGCGATACGCGGGATGTCCGCTTCGGCAAGTTCAAACCTGATGTCGTTTTTCGCACAAAACTCCCTTACAAATCCGGCATCGGCCTTTGCTTCCTCACCTCTTATACCGTGGTCCACATGGGCCACCGTAAGGTTAAATCCGCAAACGTCCCTGTATTTCATCAAAAGAAGGAGCATGCACATGGAATCGGCTCCGCCGGATACTCCGGCCACTATGCTGTCCCCTTCTTTTATCAGACCGTATTCTTTTATATAGTCAAATACCTTTTTTTCCGTATTCAGTCTCATAAACCTTTATCAGTTGTTGTCCTCTTCAGGACGGAAAATGGTCTCATCGGGATCCCGCAGTCCTATGGTATCCTTCGCCTTGTCCTTGATATAATCATCGGTCTGGCGGTACCTTGCCTCGTCCTTCAGCTCCTGGTTCTTCCTGTATTCATCTTCTATCTGCTTCTCTATGGTAGCCTTCTGCTGATTTTTCTCGGCCAGATCATCCTCCAGCAGGATGGTCTTCCAATATATGAACCCGCATATCAGCATTACGGCGATGAGGATGAACGCAAGTCCCCAATGTTTCTTTCTGCTATCGCGCCTGTCTGCCATAAACAGCCTCCTAAATGTACCTGAACAACTCCTTGGCTTCTTCTTTTCTGCTGGTATCGGCTATCGCCAGCACTTCTACCTTGACCGTCTTAGTTCCGAACTCTATCTCTATGATATCGCCCGGTTTTACGTTGGCCGAAGGCTTAGCTTCCTTTCCGTTAAGCAAAACTCTTCCGGAATCGGCCGCTTCATTGGCTACGGTTCTTCTTTTTATGAGTCTTGAAACTTTTAAATATTTGTCTAATCTCAAAGATTGTCACCCTTTTCTAAAAAAACCCCACGATTTACACCGCGGGGTTACACTCTCTTTGCTGCTGAAGCTAAATCATTTCTTCTTGGTGTTTACAGCATCCTTTAAAGCCTTGCCTGCCTTGAACTTAGGAGCGTTAGAAGCCTTGATGGTGATCTCCTTCTTGGTAAGGGGATTTCTGCCCTTTCTTGCTGCACGCTTAGATACCTCGAAAGTACCGAAGCCAACAAGCTGAACCTTCTTGCCAGCCTTAAGCTCTGCTGTAACTGACTCGATGAATGCCTTTAAAGCCTTCTCTGAATCTTTCTTTGATAATTCTGCCTTTGCAGCGATAGCTGCTACTAATTCTGTCTTGTTCATTTGATAATCCTCCTAATATATCCCCGTTATAAGGCGGGGTAAAGTTTTCTGCTACCATTCACACAACGCGAACAATAACTTTCTCACATCAATATTTATAAACTTTTAGAGGTGATTTGTCAAGTAAATTCCGTGTTTTTTCGGCAAAAATCCCATGTTTTTCGGCTTTAAAGCCCGTTTTTACGCCGAAAATTCAATCTAATGCCCATTTTAAGCCTTCTTCGAGGTATTTTCTCCAGAAATTGAAGTCGTGAACGCCGGGGCCGGTTACAAAGGTAACGGGCACTTTGTTTTCGTCCAAAAATGCTTTAAACTGTCTGTTGGGCTCGATAAGGAAGTCCTCAGTGCCGCACGCCATGTAGATGTCGGGTATCTGCTTTCCTTCTTCTTTCAGCTTCTTTACCAGGTACTCGGGGTTGTTCTCGGAAGCATCAAAATCCACACCGTCCTTAACACCGAAGGTCCATGCGTAATAATCATAGTTGGCCATGGGGTTATCCATTGAAGGATCCAAATGCTTGATCATTCCCTGGATAAGTGCGGATGACAGAGCGATCACCTTAGAAAAGGTATCATTGAACATAAATCCTGTATGAAGTGCTCCGAAGCCGCCCATCGAAAGTCCGCCGATGTAGGTATCCTCACGCTTGTCGGACAGGTTGAAGGTCTTTCTTGTGTACTCTATGAACTCTTTTCCTACGTAAGATGCATACTTGTAGCCTGTAGCTTTATTGTCCAGATAAAAGCTGTTGTCACCGTTAGGCATGAAGAAGTTTACGTTGTATTTATTTGCAAGGTCGGTAAGAGGTGCATTTGAATACCAGTCGCTCTCGCAGCCCGAATATCCGTGCAGTAAGTATACATTCTTGGTCGGACGCTTATAGTAGGGTGTGTCCGGTGTACCCATAGCGTTGTCGTTGCAGAGTACCGCTACAAAATGTACCGGCCTCGATAATAATTTTGAAAATGTTGTTACGTCTAATTTTGCCATTCTTCTCTTCTCCTGTTATTTTTTCCGGCCTTCCCCTTGAGGGGAAGCCTTTACTTGATAGGTTCGAAATCCGATGCGGGATGCTTGCACAGAGGACAGATGAAGTCATCGGGGAGTTCATCGCCTTCGTAGATGTAACCGCATATCTTGCATACCCAGCCCTTCTTGCCTTCGGTCTGGGGCTTCGGCTTAACCTTATCCTGATAATAGGTATAGGTCATGGTCTCCTTATCGGACATGACTCTGGCCTCGGTCACTTCACATATAAACATGCCGTGGGTATCAAGGTCCACATACTGCTCTACCTTTAAGGACATGAAAGCATTGATATATCTGGGCAAGAATACCAGTCCGTTATCCGAACGCAGCACATCGGTACCTTCAAATTTATTCACTGTTCTGCCGGATCTGAAACCGAAGGACTCAAATACGGAGAAAGGAGCCTCAACCGACAGGCAGTTAACATTCATAATGCCGGTCTGCTTAATGATATGATGCGAATAGTTCTGCTTATTGATACATACAGCCACTCTGTTGGGTGTGCTGGTCACCTGGGATACGGTATTTACTATACATCCGTTATCCTTGCTGCCGTCATTGGATGTAACCACATACAGACCATAGCCAATCTTGAACAGTGCGGTCAGATCGTTTTTATTTGCAGTATCGGGAGCTGCTGCCATATAGTCCATACAGAGCTCATCGGAAAGCTTTTCTATCTGATCCTTGCTCACATCATTGAGTGCGGATGTGATCTTAACAGTGGTATCCGTAAAGGTCAGGTTCTTGCAGCCCTCAAACATGCCCTTCATGGTCTTGGCAGCCATGGGTGCCCATGAGCCGTTTTCTATAAGGCCTATGGTCTTATTCTTAAAGCCGCGCTCGGTCAGGTGGTTGATGAATTCCCTCATGAACGGGAAGATGTCTGCATTATAAGTGGTGGTAGCCAGTACTATCCTGCCGTATCTGAATGCATCCTCAACCACTTCTGCCATATCGGAACGTGCCAGGTCGTTTACCACTACCTTGGGACATCCCTTAGCCTTTAATCTGTCTGCGAGTAACTCTACAGCCTTCTTGGTGTTGCCGTATACCGAAGTATAAGCTATCATGATGCCGTCGGACTCTACTCCGTAGCTTGACCATGTATCATAGAGACCGATATAATATCCTAAGTTATCATTAAGCACCGGGCCGTGCAG
>CACYIR010000105.1 GCA_902774525.1 uncultured Lachnospiraceae bacterium | reverse complement strand
CGCATATTTACCTCGTTTTCTATTTTCTTTTATGTACTCAGAATGACAAAGTATTTATATGGGTAGTATATTATAAAAAAATATATAAATCAAATAATATTTTGCTTGACGTGGAGAGAGAAGATGATTATACTATGAAACTTGGTGGGTCTGTAAGCGGTGTAAGCTGTACAGTTACCGTGTTTTAAGTTTGTGAGATGTTTCTCCGGTAGAGTTTACCGGTTGTTGTATATAGATTTGGAGGAAAAAAGTGGAGACCGCAGTCGGGATATCACTGTTCACTTGTGCAGGAATGCTTACATCCATATTGTTTAAGCCATCCGTGAATGTTAAGAAGCACAACGTGAGCATATACTGGATGGTAGTGCTTTTGGGAGCTGCCGCACTGATACTTTCAGGGTGCATCTCCTTAAAAGAAGTGTTTGAGGGACTTAGCGCCGATACAGCCGTAAATCCTGTAAAGATACTTGTACTGTTCTTTTCTATGTCGGTACTTTCAGTATTTTTGGATGAGGTCGGGTTCTTCAGATACATGGCCTGCCTTACGCTGTCAAGGGCAAATGCAAGCCAGAAGAAACTGTTTGTATGTCTGTTCGTTATAGTATCGGTACTTACGGTGTTTACCTCAAACGATATAATCATTCTTACGTTTACACCGTTCATATGTTATTTTGCAAAGAACGCGGGTATAGACCCCACACCTTATCTTTTCTGTGAGCTGGTAGCTGCCAATACATGGTCGATGATGTTTGTTATAGGAAATCCGACCAATATCTATCTGGCTACGGCCAACGGCATCACCTTCATGGATTATTTTAAGGTAATGGCACTTCCCACACTTGCGGCGGGACTTGTCGCATTCGGAGTATTGTACCTGATATTCAGAAAGAAGCTGGCACTTCCCTTAAAGCCCAACAAGGCTGAGGAAAAGATAGCCGACAAGAGACTGCTCGGCATCGGATTGCTTCATCTTATCCTTTGCACCGGCATGCTGGTTATCTCCGCATATATCGAGATGGAGATGTGGCTCATCACTCTGGCTTTTGCGTGTTCATTATTTGTTTTCGATCTGTCATACAGAGGATTGTCACATACACACGGAAACGAGCTCAAGTGCTGTCTGAAGAGAGTGCCCTGGGAGATGCTTCCTTTTATCATTTCGATGTTTGTCATAGTGCTTACGCTTGATAAATACGGTGTAACCGGAAAGATAAGTACACTTCTGGAATGCTCGCATCCCGAGTTTTCATACGGTACCGCATCATTCCTTACAGCCAACATGATCAACAATATCCCCATGAGCGTTCTGTTCTGTCCCGTGATAGGAAACGCTTCACAGGCAGTGGTAACTCCTGCGGTATATGCTTCGATAGTGGGATCCAATTTGGGAGCCCTGCTTACTCCTGTTGGAGCACTTGCAGCCATCATGTGGAGTAATATCTTAAAGAAAAACCATGTGGCATTTAAATTTACATCATATATCAGAAACGGCGTGATCGTTTCCATCCCGGCTTTGCTTGCGGCACTTGCGGTACTGAGTCTCAGCTTGTAAGTCAGGATGAGAGCCCGAATATGACGGAACCTTCCCGGTTGTCATCCTGAGGAGTTTACAGCGACGAAGGATCCTGAAAAAATAACGTGTATGTCAATCTTGACATACACGTTTTATTTTTTTACAGATGTTATATTTATGTGTTGGGAAAATGATGGCGATAACGCCATTTGAACCCTGCAAGTTAATATTACGGGGTACGTCCTTCGCACATATAGAAGATTGCAAACAGTCCGGGACCGCAATGGGCACCTATTACAACTCCAAGTCCCTGGATCTTGATGCTCTTGATTGAAGGGAACTTCTCCATAAGTTTGTTCTTTACATATTCGGCATCCTCAAGACAGTCGGCATGGTTGATAAGGAATTCCATATTGTCGGGACGTCCGATCTCTTCAATGATAGAATCAATGATGGTATTCAATGCCTTCTTACGGCCTCTTACTTTAGAGGATACAAGAAGAGTACCTTCGTTGGGCACGTATAATACGGGCTTGATGTTTAAAAGTGTACCGACTAAAGCTGCAGAGTTTGATACACGGCCTCCGCGCTTTAAGTAGTTAAGGTCATCAACGGTGAACCTGTGCGCGATGCGGAATTTATTGTCCTCGATCCATTTTAAATTCTGCTCGTAAGTAAAGCCTGCCTCATAATTCTTTACCGCATTCATTACCAGAAATCCCAAGCCTCCGGATACACAGCAGGTATCTACATAATTGATAGTGATGGCAGGATATTTCTTCTTTAATTCCTCGATGGCTTCTTCGGCAAACTTGTGTGATGCGGAGAGAGCTTTTGACATATCGAGGAAAACAATGTTTTTATTTTCCTTCTCGATCAGACCCTCGAAGAATTCCCTGTATGCATAGGTGTTGATAGCAGAGGTGGTGAGCAGGGCACCGTTTCGCATTTTGCGGTATATGTCCTGTCTTGTAGCTTCGCTGCAGTCATCATAGTATACAGTCTCATCAATGGCATATGAATACTTGATGAACGGTATGTTGTGTTCTGCCAGATAATCATTTGTCAGATCACAGGTTGATGCCGTAGCGATCAGATAGTTTTGTTCCATTTTCCTTCTCCATATAATTTGATAACCGGGCATACTCTTGAATATCCAGCAGCAGAGATATGCCGGTCCGTGAGAATATGCGGACATATTCCCATAATCACATTATAATGTATCAGAGACAAAAAGGAAAGATAATTTTTTAACATTTACAGTGAATTTTTTGCCGATTTTGCTATATAGAGTATATATAGAGTATTAAAATGGTATAAGGTAAAAAAAGAGTGGATTTTATTTTACATAAGTGCTATAATATTAATTTGTGGGGCTTTATCCGAGACTACTGAAGGGAGTTCTGATTTTGTAATACGATTTCAAGGCTTCCCCTTGAGGTGAAGCTGTCAGCTTTAGCTGACTGATGAGGTGTCGTCAGATCGATGTGAGAGTTTCCTTCAGTTGTTTCGGAGCCCCCGTAGAACTATAGTTTCCTGTGGATGGGTTGCGGGATAGACTGCGATACTGCAAGTTTGATTCCGAACATCCCGGGCGTACAAAAACGGAGGAAAAAAATGTACAAGACTTTTTCAATGGAACTTGCCGGCAGAACACTCAGTGTTGATATCGGCAGAGTAGCAGCCCAGGCTAACGGCGCTGCATTTATGCGTTACGGTGATACCACAGTGCTTTCTACAGCTACAGCTTCAGAGAAGCCCAGAGACGGTATCGACTTCTTCCCTTTAAGTGTTGAGTTTGAAGAGAAGCTCTACGCAGTAGGAAAGATCCCCGGCGGCTTCACAAAGCGTGAAGGAAAGCCCAGCGAGAACGCTATCCTTACATCACGTGTTATCGACCGTCCCATGAGACCTCTTTTCCCTAAGGACTATCGTAACGATGTAACTCTTAACAACATGGTAATGGCAGTTGATCCCGCATGCCGTCCCGAGCTTGTAGGTATGCTTGGTTCCGCTATTGCTACAGCTATTTCGGATATACCTTTTGACGGTCCCTGCGCTATGACTCAGGTAGGTATGATCGATGGCGAGTTCATCATCAACCCTTCACAGGAGCAGTGGAAGAGCGGCGATCTTAACCTTACAGTTGCATCTACAGCAGAGAAGGTTATCATGATCGAGGCAGGTGCTAACGAGATCCCCGAGGAGAAGATGATCGAGGCTATCTACAAGGCACACAATGTAAACCAGACTATCATCGCATTTATCAACGATATCGTTAAGGAAGTAGGAAAGCCCAAGCATGAGTACACAAGCTGTGCTATACCTCAGGAGCTTTTCGATGCCATCAAAGAGATCGTTCCTCCTGCAGAGATGGAAGAGGCCGTATTTACAGATGAGAAGCAGAAGAGAGAAGCTAATATCTCTGCTATCACAGATAAGCTTACAGAAGCTTTCGCAGACAATGAGGAATGGCTTGCAATCCTTGGCGAAGCTATTTACCAGTATGAGAAGAAGACCGTTAGAAAGATGATCTTAAAGGATCATAAGCGTCCTGACGGCCGTGAGATCACTCAGATCAGACCTCTTGCTGCTGAAGTAGATATCATCCCCAGAGTACATGGTTCATCCATGTTCACCCGTGGACAGACACAGATCTGTGACGTATGTACTCTTGCTCCTCTTTCAGAGATGCAGAAGCTTGACGGTCTCGATGAGAACGAAGTAAGCAAGCGTTACATGCACCATTATAATTTCCCTGCATACTCAGTAGGCGAGACCAAGGTAAGCCGTGGTCCCGGACGTCGTGAGATCGGTCACGGTGCTTTAGCAGAGCGTGCACTTATCCCCGTACTTCCTTCAGAGGAAGAGTTCCCTTACGCTATCCGCTGCGTATCGGAGACATTTGAGTCTAATGGTTCAACATCTATGGCTTCTACCTGTGCATCATGTATGTCACTTATGGCAGCAGGTGTTCCCATTAAGCGTATGGTAGCAGGTATCAGCTGTGGTCTTGTTACAGGTGAGACTGATGACGATTTCGTACTTCTTACCGATATCCAGGGCTTAGAGGATTTCTTCGGAGATATGGACTTCAAGGTAACAGGTACTACCGAAGGTATCACAGCTATCCAGATGGATATCAAGATCCACGGACTTACCCGTCCTATCGTAGAGGGTGCTATCGCTCGTTGTCGTGAAGCAAGACTTTTCATCATGGACAACTGCATGAAGAAGGCTATCGCTGAGCCTCGTCCCGAGGTTAGTCCTTACGCTCCCAAGATCGTTCAGATCCAGATCGATCCTTCCAAGATCGGTGAGGTTGTCGGACAGCGCGGTAAGACCATCAATGCTATCATTGATGCTACAGGCGTTAAGATCGATATCACTGATGACGGTGCTGTATCAGTATGCGGTACTGATCCCGCTCAGATGCAGGAAGCTATCAGACTTATCAACATCATCGTTGAGGAGTTTGAAGAGGGCAAGATCTACGAAGGCAAGGTTGTTTCCATCAAGGAGTTCGGTGCATTCATCGAGTTCGCTCCCGGCAAGGAAGGTATGGTTCATATCTCCAAGATCGCTAAGGAGAGGATCAACCATGTAGAGGATGTACTTACCTTAGGTGACAAGGTTAAGTGCGTATGCCTTGGCAAGGACAAGATGGGAAGAATCAGTTTCTCTATCAAGGATGTAAAGTAATACATAAAATTTCATCCTGAGCGTAAGCGAAGGATCTTAACACAAAGATTACCGGTATACAGAAATGTATGCCGGTTTTTTCTGTTATTTGGGACGGCAGGTCAGGGCGGACCATCCGCTATAAAACCCGTCATCGTTCGCAGGATATGCTATATGACATATCAACTGCTCACTTTATGGTTTTATACCGGATGGTCCGCCCTGACCTGCCTAGTTCACAATACGGATAAAATATTAAATGGGTAGAGAAACAAAAAAATAGAGGATAGCCGGGCTATCCTCTAAGGTGTAGATTTATTATGTTTAATTGTTAAGGGCAAGTTTTTCTTCTAATTCTTTGATGTAAGCATTGGCAGAAACAAGTTCAGCATTAGCAGAATCAAGCTCTGCGTTAGCCTTGTTCAATAGTGTTTCTGCATTTTCTGCTCGTGTACGTTCACGATTTATTTCGTCTTGCGCCTCCTGAAGTGCTTCTTCACGTCCTTCACGGAACCATTTTTGGCACTGTAATTCTAAAACCTGACCA
>CACYIR010000104.1 GCA_902774525.1 uncultured Lachnospiraceae bacterium | reverse complement strand
GTCAACCGACACGGTAATTCCGGTGGAATGCATTTCTGCACCGTTCATGCCTGATGCGGTATTGCCAGTGCCAGCCATGTCCTCACAAGTCATGCCCGATACGGTATCGACAGAATAAACGACAGTATCAAAATACCTTTTCTCCGGGATCAGTACAGGGTATACAAAATCCATAAAGCTTCTTGATTTATACAATGCCGCATAATCCGTAGCCTGGTTAACGTTATCGGCATATCCGGTCATGATGAGCTTATCCTTCGCACGCGTCATGGCTACGTACAAAAGACGCATTTCCTCGCCTATTAAGCCTTCGGTCCCGCGCATCTTTATGACAGAATGATAAAATGACGGATACTTGATACGTTTCTCCACATCCACATATTTTATCCCGATGCCATGATCGGAGCTTATGCAGATATCCCCTGAAAAGTCTTTGAGGTTAAACTGTTTGCCAAGGCCTGCCACAAATACAATAGGGAACTCCAAGCCTTTACTCTTGTGGATACTCATGATATGTACACAGTCGGCAAGAGTCCTTGCACCGGCTTCGCCGTAATCAAGCTCATGGTTTTTAAGCTTATCATAATATCTGATAAACCCGAACAGCCCTGAGTAGCTTGTATTCTCAAAATCTACCGCATACGCCGGGAGCATGTCGAGATTCGCCTTGCGTCTCTCTCCGTCCGGAAATGCGGAAAAATAATCATATATTCCTGTTTGGTTATATATTTTATCTATCAGTTCCGATACAGATGAAGTCTGCTTATACTCCTCAAGCTCACGGTAGAGACCGAAAAATTTTATGAGTTTCTCTTTGTATCCTCCTACGGCGACTCCATTTGTCCCTGCAGCAGATAAATCTCCTACGGCATCTCCGTTTGTTCCTACTGCAGGCAACTCTCCGACTGCCGGGCTGTCTGTCTCATCGCGGTATATTTTAAGTGCTGCATCATAAAAGCTTTCAGCATCCTTGGCATTTATCCTGATATCGGCGAGTTCATCCTCGTCCATACCGCCCACACATGAATGGAGCACTGCCGCAAACGATATATCATTGCGGGGATTGTCCAAGATTCTTAAGAAATCTATGATGAGAGCTACTTCACGCGACTTGAAAAAGCCGTCCGATTCATCCGAAAATACAGGCACCCCATCCGCTTCGAGTGTTTCCATAAATACCGATGACCAGTCCTTCATGGTCCTTAAGAGTATCACGATATCCTTAAAACGGATGTCCCTTGTCTTTCCTTCATTATCTTCATCTGCTACCTGAAGCTTTTCCTTATATATAAGAGTCTTGATCCTGTGAGCTATAAGACGTGCTTCAAGTACTCTCTTGTTATCCTCAGCCTCGGCTGACTCAACCTCATCCCCATCACCGGAATCTTTTGCCTCTAAACCCGCAGCCTGGGACTTATCTGTACCGACAGCCGGCTCCGGGGTAGTTGCATCTGCAGTTTGTACCATATCTGTACCGGTATCAGGTGCTTCCCCATCTCCCGGTTCATATGTCTCCTCTAGCTTTTTCGAGATAATATGGACCTCGGTCTTATAAGGCGAGTCCTCCCCGAGCGAGCTCTGCTTATCCGAGCCTTTTTTCAATGAGCATTCATCGTCATAATCAATGCCGCCGATAGACTCACGCATCACATGTTTAAATACGGCATTGGTGCTGTCAAGCACCTCTTCACGCGAACGGAAATTGTTGTCAAGTATGACGAGCTTTCCGTTATCCTCTTCTTTAGCGTACTTCTTCTGCTTTGATACAAAGAGCTCCGGACAGGCATTCCTGAATTTGTAGATACTCTGCTTCACGTCTCCTACAGTAAATATGTAAGGTGCTTCACTTGCATTGCCCGCTATCGCATTCGCTATATATTCCTGGACATTATTGCTGTCCTGATACTCGTCGATAATTATCTCAGAATACTGCTTTCTTAATTCCAATGCTTCGGGTGTTTCTCCCCAGAGTATATTTAACGCAAAATGCTCCGCATCGGAAAAATCGATCACATTCTTTTCCTTCTTTTTAGCCGCAAAAAGATCAAGATAATCCTTGGTCATATTTACAAGGCATCTTACGGAAGGAAGTGACAGCTTAAGGAGGTCGATAAGATCGTCCACACCTATAAAAAAGAAATTATCCTTTATTGATTCTATAGTTTCTTTATATTTCTTTCTTATACCTTTTATTCTGTCTTTTATTGCGGCGTCTCCGGACCTCTTCGTCGAAAGAGTTCCGAACTTAATGGCTTTGATCTTCTCCCCTATCTCAACGTAATCCTTGGCTTCAAGAACTGCGCTTATCTGAGTTTTCTCATTAGTTAAGGTCGGCAGATAATCCGGTGCTCCGTCACCTGTAGTGCACAGTTTTTCCGCAGTCTCTATCCTTGAAAGTATTCCGTTTATGAGACTTTTTACATGATTATAAATATTCTCCGCTACACCGGATTTATTAAATTCTTCCGCGCTTTCTATCTCATAATCCTTAACCAGTGCGTCAAGCCATTCCTTAGGCCAGGGCATGGCCTCGGCTTTTCCTGCAAGGTTTGAGATATATCCTGTAAGCGCATCATCCGACTTATATCCGCAATAGCTTTCAAGCAAATTGATGAACTCAGGCGATGCTTCCGTATGGTATTTCTCCATAAGCTCATCCATACAGTCGCTCTCGACCAGCTTAAGCTCGGTTTCATCGGCGATCCTGAAGGCAGGATCTAAGTCAAGCTTCTGAAAATACGCTCTTACAATATTCAAACAGAAACTGTCAATGGTGCATATGGACGCGTTTCCGAGCAGTCTGTACTGCCTGCGGTAGAGAGCATTTTCCGGTTCTGCCTCTATCAGTTTTTCGAGTGCATCGGATATCTTCTGCTTCATCTGGGCAGCCGCAGCTCTTGTGAACGTTATAATAACAAGCCTGTCTAAATCGACAGGCTTGTCTTTGTCCGTTATCATTCTTATGATACGTGCCACAAGCACAGTTGTTTTTCCTGCACCTGCAGCAGCTGAAACCAGAAGGTTTTTATCCCCGGTCTCTATTACCGCTTTTTGGGCATCCGTCCATTTGTTTTCCATATGTTATACCTTTTAAAACGCTTATCCCTGCCGTCTACTACCTGATATCAGATAAGTGCGGTAGAGAAATATCTTTCAGCCCTGTCAGGAAGAACAGTGGCTATCACTTTATCCTTACCGTATTTTTCAGCCATTCTCATTGCGGTCCAGATATTGGCTCCCGAGCTTGTACCTACAAGTAAGCCCTGAACTTTTGCTAAATGTCTGGCCGTATTTATAGCGTCATCGTCAGATACTTCGACTATATCGGTGATGATCTTGGTGTCAAGTATATCCGGGATAAATCCGTCTCCGATACCCTGTATCTGGTGAAGTCCGGGCTCATCTCCCAAAAGTGCGGATACATTCTTGGGTTCAACAGCCACTATCTTTGTGTCGGGATTCTGCTCAAGCAGATATTTTGCAATACCCTGCAGGGTTCCGCCCGAACCGATGCCCGATACATATACGTCTATCTTCTGTCCTATCTGCTCACACAGCTCTCTTGCCGTAGTCCTGTAATGGATATCGGGATTGGCGGGATTTTTAAACTGCTGGGGTACAAAGTATTCATCAGACTGTGATGCGATCCTCTCGGCTTCTTTTACTGCTCCGTCGACACTCAGCTCCTTGGGAGTAAGTACCAGCTCGGCACCTAATGCTTTGATGATCTTCTTACGCTCTTCGGACATGTTTTCAGGCATAACTATGATAACCTTATATCCTTTTCTTACACCGCAGAGAGCAAGTCCGATACCGGTATTTCCGCTGGTCGGCTCTATGATGGTCATGCCGGGCTTTAACTTTCCGTCTTTTTCAGCCGCTTCTATCATGTTTTTGGCGATCCTGTCCTTTATACTTCCGCCGGGATTTCTCTTCTATCATGTTTTTGGCTATTCTGTCCTTTATGCTTCCGCCGGGATTTAAGAACTCGGCTTTCGCAAAAATGTTAAAGCCGGTGCTCTCCTTAAAAGAAAACAGCGGTGTGTTTCCGATCATATCGATCACATTTGAGTAGTACATTTCGTCCTCCGGATTAAAATAAAATATTATTCAGTGCAGTCTTTTTCCTGCTGGCACTCTAATGTCTGATTATAGCAAAAAGCAGGTTTTATTTCAACTGCATTTCAGACCTTCCTGAACCTGTCGCCAAGGTGCCTGTCAAACTGGCATACCGATCTGTAATCACAGTATTTGCAGGCATTTTCGGTCTTGTATTCGTAAGGTTCGGCAGCTACGTTTCCGTTCAGGATATCACGGGCCAGTGTTTCTGCTTTTTTCGAAGCTATGGTGTTGATCAGGTCAAAGTCCTCCTGTGTTACCACTGCACTCTCTGAATGCTGCGATATACCTCCGTCCTTTTTAAATGAAAGGTTGATGACTGTGGAGCTGCCCGGGATACGGCTTCCGTCCTCGCTGTACAGTGCGCTGTCCGTAAGAGACAGTACATCATCCTCTCCGACCGTGATCCCGTCAAGTCTCTGCTTTTTGATGATATCTGCTTCCGGCTCCTCATCCGTACCGGGATTACCCTCCTTTGATTCTATAAGAGGGTCATCGATCTTGTAATAATACATACCTGCAGGTGCAGGTGTATCCCCGGCTTCAAACAGTGTGGCCGCCGCTTCCGCGGTGTAGATGGCAAGCTGCAGCTGCAGTCCGGCTTTCACCTTCTCTATATTAAATGCGGTGCTGCCTGTCTTATAATCGATTATGCGGTAATATGTTTTTCCGTTTTTCTTTACCACATCCACCCTGTCGATCTTGCCTTTCAGCTTCATGATGGTGCTCTCATGGTAAAATTCTTTTTCCACAAAGCCCACATCAAACTTTCCGGCTGCTATCTGCTTGGTCACTATATCAACTGTGCGGGAAAATACACGCTTCAGGCTTTTCCTTATATATTCATATCTTTTGCTGGAGGAGATGATCTCTTCGTAATCAAGGAAAGCTTCATCCATCGCCTTTGCTTCCCTCTCCTTGCGGTCAGCTCCCGTACATTCGGGCCAGCGCAGTCCGTCTTTTTTGAGATCATCCGCATAAGCTTTTAACGCATCATGGCAGATAGTACCGATCTCAAGTCCTCCTATTGAAAACTCTTTGGCATCCTGCAGCCTTAGTCCGAACTTTGCAAAATGAGCAAATGCGCATTCGGCAAATTTCTGGAGTCTCGTGATGCTGCCTAAGATCACGGTTCCGTACAGCTTTTCGGCTTCCTCTTCGCTTAAGATTCCTTTATTCCTCTTTCCCGAAGCTGCTGCCTTCAGCATCTCCATAAGCTCTTCGTTTTCTTTTTCGAATATCCCGGCAAGTATCCGGCCTGCTTCATTCGTATCGGTCGATGTGCCCTTATCACGCATAAGCTCTATGACGGCACCAAGGCCCCTGTCACATCCTATTATGCGGTATATGTTATCCTTTTCGTATGAGGAAAGCTTTTTTACCTGAAGTCCCGTATACAGCTTCATGATGCGCCCGAATATATATGCGGGACGTGCTTCCTTCTCATCCCCTGTTTTCCTTGCATAAGAAAGATACAGTTTCTTAGAAGGCTTGGTCAGAGTCAGATACAGATAAAACTCCGTAAGAGAACCGCTGTCCTTCTGTGTGGGTGAAAGCTCAATATCATTCTCCGCAAAAAGCTCCCTGTCAAATTCATTGAGCAGGCTGCCGCCAGACCTTGCCCCGGGAATCACTCCGTCATTGCATCCGGCAAAGAAAAGCACCTGCTTATTGTCAAGTCTGGTCCTCTCCATATCGCCGACCACCACGCTGTCAGCTCCGCCCGGTATCGAGCGCAGCTTCGCCTCGGCAAATCCGGTATCGAGTACTTCCTTAAACTCCTTTAAGGGCATACTCTCACTTCCAAGCAGGTTGTTTATCCTCTCAAATACGGTGACTACTGTCTTAAAGAGCTGTCCGAGTTCCGTACCTTTTATCCTGTCCTTTACCTCATCGCTGTTCTTGAGCTTTTCCGACAGGTTATATAGTTTAAGCTCCACCTCACAACTGTCAAGAAGATTGTATATATACGTAAGCCTCTCCTGTATGGTGGGGCTGTTTTCCTTTGCTTCAGCTTCTTTTATGCCGCCGAATACCGATAAGACATACTCTCTTACCCTGTTTTCCGCAGCAGTATCCTTGTCCTTGCGTTTCCAGGGTACCGACCAGCGTCTTATACCTTTTATGCCGCGCTCTACCGCATATATTTCGGCACGCGAGATATCGTCAGGCTCTAAGTCGGTAAATCCGGTCTTTAAGAACCTGAATACATTTTCATATGAAAAATCACTTAAAATTATATCAAGGGCTGCATCGATAAACTCTACGATGCCCGTTCCCTCTATGTTCTTTTTTCTGTCTATAAAGTGCGGGACACCTGCCTTTAAAAGCTTTCTTTCAAGTACAGGAGCATAAGAGTCCGGATCTCCGGTGACCACTGCTATGTTCTCATAGTGCATGCCGCCTTCATATACCAGCTCACGTATTTTCGATACGATAAAATCAGTCTCTTCCTCGACATCTGCTGCCATAAGAAGGGTTATCGCTTCATGACGGTCACTTTTTTTATAAGGGAATCTGAAGATATTTTTCTCCAGATGCGCCATGGAAGGATTGTCCCTGTATCTTCCCTTTTCATCTTCGTATATGATAACACCCGAAGCGATGTGATTTGCGGCTGCGAGTTCCTCAAGCTTGTCAATGGTTTTCCGGCTAAGTTCGAAGAGATCCTGAGAACTGTCAATATTCTTACCTGTTATCTTTTTGTCCCCGATTTGAAAGGATTCTTCGCTTCGCTCAGAATGACACGCAGCAGGCTCAACCTCAGAACCATCCCTGCGCTCGATAAAAATCGATGTGTCGGCAGTGAGCACCACATGGATATCTTTGGCGTATTTCATGAGCTTATCTATACAGTTGTACTGCGACGGGGTAAATCCCGTAAAACCGTCCAGGACTACCACAGAGTCCCTTATCAGTTCCGACTCGCCCGCTATCTCACACATCCTGTCCAGTACTTCCTCATTCATGACGAATCTTCCGTCTATAAACTTTGCAAAAGCCTTGTAGATGATGTCAATGTCATGAAGCTTAGCCTTAAGTATCGCCCTGTCTCCGGCACTTTCCTTCATCTTTTCAAAGCTTTTTTCATCTATGCCGTACTGGTAAAACTCTGCTATTAAGGATTTCATCTCCTCCGCAAAGCCCTGCTTTTTTACCTTGCCCTTATAGATAGTGAGTTCATCCGCATGCTCTAAAAGCATCTTTTTTACGATCATGCTTTTCCCGGTGTCTTCAAGCACCTGGGGCAATGTGACTCCCTGCTCTTCAAATACCCTGTGAGCCAGACGTGCAAAGCTTAAAGCGTCTATGTTCATCATACCGCCGGATGTGCTTCGGTTAAGGATCTCCCGCTGTGTCTGAAGCGTAAACTGTTCGGGCACGACAAAAAGGAAGCTGCGCTCCGGCTCCCTCTCCGCTTCTTTTATTATCCTTTTTTGTACTCCGGTGGTCTTTCCCGCTCCGGAGCTTCCGATATGATAATATATGCTCATGTTTTTTCCTTATGAAAGAAATCATACACTGCCTGTGCAGCCTTTATGTTCATTCCCGGTGCCTTGGCAAGTGTCTCGACATCCGCTTCCTTTATGGCGGTAATGGTCTCAAAATGCGTGATGAGTGACCTGCGCCTTGCGGCTCCTATACCCTCTATGTCATCAAGTACTGACTTTACCTGTGCCTTAGAGCGCAGTGATTTGTGATATTCTATCGCAAACCGGTGTGTCTCATCCTGTATCCTGGTGATGAGCTTAAAGCATTCGCTGCCTGTGTCTATGGGCAGCTCCTCATTCTCAAAATACAGCCCTCTTGTCCTGTGGTGGTCATCCTTTACCATACCGCATATCCTGATATCGAGTCCGAAGCTTTCCGCGATCTCTAACGCCGCGTTCACCTGTCCCCTGCCGCCGTCCATAAGGATGAGATCGGGCAGCTTTTCGAAGCTGCAATCCCGATCAGCCTTCCCCTCGAGGGGAAGGTACCCGTCTTCAGACGGGCGGATGAGGTGTGCCGCACGGGCAAATCTCCTTGACAGTACTTCCTTCATCGATGCATAATCATCGGGACCTTCGACCGTCTTGATCCTGAAGCGCCTGTAATCACTCTTTTTAGGCTTACCGTTTTCGTATACGACCATCGAACCTACAGATTCAAAGCCCGAGGTATTTGAGATATCATAGGATTCAATCCTGAAGCGTTCCTGTTTTTTCTCCGCTTTCTTTTCATCAGCTATAGTTTCGTCTTCATCATAAAGCTCGCCGGGCAGTTCTTCCTCTTCTTCTGCTATCCCCAGGAGAGTCTTCAATTCTTCCACAGCCCCTGTCGTGCGTTCCGCTTCTCTTTGCAGCTTTTCGGCATCCTTTATCAGGATATTTTGGGCGTTATCCACCGCCAGCTCAACAAGCTTCTCCTTTTTTCCTTTTATGGGTGTGGTTATCTTTACCTTTGCGCCTGCCTTTTCCGACAGCCAGCTTTCCGTGAGCTCCTTTTCCTCTATCTCCTCAGACAGCAGTATCTCCTTCGGTATCACTGCGGCACCGCCGTAAAACTGCGTTACGAACTCCTCTATCACTTCCGATTTATCGTCGCTTTCGGCATCAAGGAAATAATGCTCTCTTCCGACCATTTTCCCGGAACGGATGAAAAATACCTGGACTATCGCCTTGAAATCCTTCATGGCTATGCCGATCACATCACGGTTCATCTCATCCGATGCGGTCACGCGCTGTACCTGTGACATAGCCTCGACGTTGTTCAGCATGTCCCTGTATGCGGCCGCCTGCTCAAACTCCATGTTTTCCGAGCATTTGAGCATCTTTTCCTTTAAACTCTTTATAACGCCCTTTGTATCCCCGTCAAAAAACCTGACTATCTTTTCAATGCCTTCCTTATAGGTCTCTTCGCTCACTTTTCCGGAGCATGGTCCGGGGCACTCGCCCATATCACGGTACAGGCAGGGACGTTCCTGCTTTGTGCCGTCTATCTTCTTATCACAGGTCCTGTATCCGTACAGCTTTCTGAACATCTTAAGTATTTCACGGACTGCTGTCACATTGGTATACGGTCCGAAATACTTCGCTCCGTCTTTTAAGTGGCGTCTCGTAAGATATACTTTCGGATATTTTTCAAAAAGTGTAATCTTAACAAAAGGATAGGTTTTATCGTCCATCAACATTGTATTGTACTTCGGACGGTTCTCCTTTATAAGATTACACTCCAGGACAAACGCTTCCATCTCGCTCTCGACCATGATATATTCAAAGTGGTCGATAAGCGAGATCATTTTTTCTATTTTGGGACTGCGCGGCCTCGTCTGAAAGTATGAGGACACACGTCTTTTTAAGTTTACGGCTTTCCCGACATATATGATATTGTCCGCCTTGTCATGCATGATATACACGCCCGGGCTGTCGGGGAGCTTTTTTAATTCTTCCTTGATATTGAACATCTGTAAACCCTATTCATTGAATTCCACATCCACAAAGTACCCCTTCTCGTTTCGGCGTATATCTTTGACGATACCCTTCGTGGACTTTATTCTGTTTCCAAAAGAGAAATTGCCCGACATGGCTAATGCCGGGACAATTGTATAATAATAA
>CACYIR010000103.1 GCA_902774525.1 uncultured Lachnospiraceae bacterium | reverse complement strand
CCCAGCCTACGGAAATGAATCCGATATGTCCTGCTGCCTTAGCTGCTGCATCAACATTAGCAAAATGCTGAGGGATGTTTGCATGTGTATCAAAGCTGTCTATTACGTTGAAATACTTAACCGCATCGGGTGTCTGCTTAGGCAGGTCTGTAGCACTTCCGCCGCAGATGATAAGTACATCCACCTCATCCTTGTGTGCCTCTAAGTCATTAGAGCTGTAGACCTTTGCATTGCTGTTGATCTTTACCGTAGCCGGGTCTCTTCTGGTAAATACTGCCACAAGCTCAGTATCTGGATTGTGCTTTACGGCTGCCTCTACGCCGCGTCCTAAGTTACCGTAACCTAAAATTGCAAGTCTGATCATTTATTTGTCCTCCTATTTTAAGATCCTTCGCGCTTTGCGCTCAGGATGACATATTATACTGTTTTACACCTCATCCGCGTTGTCTTACCCTGTACTACCGAATCCGCCGTTTCTCTCATTCTCCGCATCATCGTCCGTTGTTATACCGAACGGAAGGAATACGCCCTGTGCAAATGCCTGTCCCGCTGATATATGCAGGACTTTTCCTGATATCTCCTGCTCACCTTCATCGGGGGTACATTTCTGGACGCTGCCCAGTGCCGAATTATTGGTGATCTTGATCATGATGTGGCCTTCATTATCGGAATAGTAATAATCCGCATCGATCACTCCTACCGTATTGTCAAGCATCAGTCTGTATTTAAATCCCATTCCGCTTCTCGGGAATATCATGAGTACCCAGCCGTCATCCATACGCGCACGCATGCCTGTGGGTACTTTTACCGATTCACCGGGAGCCAAAGTGATATCTGCAGGTGCATAGAAATCATACCCTGCCGACCCTTTTGTCGCACGCTTTGGGAATTTCAGTGCTTCATAAGCCTCATGTGCTTCATCCGGCAGTAAGTCCAAAGACTCGAATGCCTCAGCGGTAAATATATCTTCACTTACTTTTTCAAACCCCGCTATCCTCTCCATTTCAGGCTCTCCTTCCCCGGTTTTTTAAAACCATTCGCTACGCTCAGAATGACATCCTTGAATGGCATACTTGGTTGACATCCTTTCTCGGATATTCCTCTCACTCAGAACGACTTCGAAATAACAATACATTTTTTTGTCTAATAAGTCAACTTTTTTTCTCAAATTAAGTCAGTAAAAATTTTATATATTTATGTATATAATAGTAACATAGTTTTTGTACCCTGTTGTCGGAGGAACTGCTCTTTATGAATGAGATCAAGCGTATTTCCTATAAATACAATAATATGCCCATACATGCCGGCGGATATGTCACGGGCTTTATTTTTCATTCCAAAGAAGCGGGCTGCATGTATGTAAGGACCGACATCGGAGGTACATATCGTTATAATGTAAAGCATGATGTATTTGAAAGTCTGATCGACCACGTAAGTCCCGATAATCTTCAGGAAGCATTCCCCATCGCCCTCGCTCTCGACGAGAAGCTTGCCAACCGTCTCTATATCGTGTGCGGCATGGAAAGAAATCTGCACGGAATGCTCTGCGTATCGAACGACCGCGGTGAGACCTTCTCCTACCGTCCTATCCCTACCATGGTGGACGGCAACTGGGGAGGACGAAGCGCCGGAAGCAGGCTCATAGTCGATCCCAAGGATTCCAACACCCTGTTTTTTGCCAGCCAGCGCGGAGGCCTGCTCGTTACGCACGACCTCGGACAAACTTGGGAAAAGCTTGATGTATGCGGCGAGGAATGGCTTACATTTGTCTGGATATCCAATATCGATGACGTGATGATAGTCGGTGCTGCGGGCGTGACCACCAAGACGGCCGACAATATGCGCGGTCACGGGCTCTATGTTTCCTACGACAGGGGTGCTACATTTATGAAGCTCCCCATGCCGGAAGCTCACGAGTATCCGTTTAGCCCTTTGAGCGGCTATGTTCCCGTGCGTTTTTCATATGATAAAAAATACTTCTACGTTACTCTCTCGGAGAACGGGCCCAATTCGTTTACATTAGAGAACGGATATGCGTGCGATTCCGGACGGTGTGTGGGCGGTAAGGTATTAAGATATTATTTTAAGAACGGAAAAGTAGAGGGATTCAAGGATATAACCCCCGGAGATGCCGTATTTAAGGCGGTGGATCCTCAAGGGAAGAATATCACTGAGGACAACTTCTATAAGAATTACAATTTCGCATTCGGCGGTATCGCATCCTCTTCGCTCGAACCGGGACTCGTGGTGTGCTGTACCGTCTGCAGGAGCTCGGGCGACTGCATACTTATCTCCCGTAATTACGGCGAGACATGGGATGTGATCCTGTTCGGTACCGAAGTCGGGACCTTGAAGTTCGAGTCCTCATATATGAAGCCCATCAATAACGGCGGGCTTTCCATCATCCACTGGATGAGCGATATAAAGATCAATCCCTTAGATCCGCAGGAGGCGTGGTTTAATACCGGCGTCGGCGTATTCCGTACGCATAACCTGTTATCAAACAGCCAGGTGCGGTTTGAGGATTTTAATACCGGACTGGAAAATACGGTGCATCTGGGTGTGCATGCTCCCGTTTCGGGTGACTCGATACTGCTTGATGCGGTGGGCGACTTAGGCGGTTTCTCATTTATCGATACGAGGATGCAATGTAAGAACTCATTTGCCGACAAAGAAGGAAATAAGTTCATCACATGCTTAAATGTGGACTCTCCCGATGAAAAGCCGGAGCTTGTGATCGCATCGGCACGCGGACACTGGACCGGCAGCACAAAGGGCGGTGTCATAAAGAGTACCGACTACGGACGGACTTTTGAGAGGCTGGATGCGCCTTACGGGCTTACTCCCGAGATAGATAAGCTTCTGGCACGTATAGAGCAGCCCAATGTGAATTCGGGCTGGGTAGCGGTCAACTGCGAAGGTACTGCGATATGCTGGTGCGTAGCTGACAGGGCACGTCTCCCGATAAATGCAGTTGTATGCAGCAGGGATGCGGGCAAGACCTGGGAAAAGAGCATAGTCTTAGGACTTAATGACAGACCGATCACGGAAGGATATATCAAGGTATTTGCGGATAAGTGTGATGCCCATATCATGTACGGATTCGGCGACAGATCCCAGCTCTATATCAGTAAGGACTTCGGAAAGACATTCCGAGAGCTTCCTTTGCCTAATTATTTCCCGAAGGTGGACTGTACACAGATAGATACGTTCAACAAGACGGAGATACGCTGTGAATCAGGCCGACGCGGTATCATATATATGGCTCTCGGCAAGAACGGTCTGTGGAAGCTCCAGTACAATAAGTATACAGGTACGCTGGACCTCAACAGGCTCACGAACGAAAACGAGTGCTGTTTCCGCATCGGACTCGGCATCATCCATCCCGGAGTTGACTACTTAAGCGAACGCAAAGCGTTGTACATATGCGGCGTGATAGAGGGTGAATACGGATTCTACCGCAGCTTCAACGACGGCAAGACCTGGGAAAGGATCAATACCGATAAGCAGATGTTCGGCGAGATCAATTCCATCGATGCAGACAAACGTGTATTTGGAAGGTTCTTCTTGGGGACTGCTAACAGAGGACTCATATACGGGGAACCGGAGTAAGGTATATTTTAATCCTGAACGAAGTGAAGGATCTTCGATCAGAGGGACGGTTCTGTGATTGAAATGTAGAATTATAAAAAGGGATATCCATTAAAGGATATCCCTTAGTTTTTACACCTCATCCGTCACGCTAAAGTGTGACGCTTACTCATCTTTACTATCTTTTAATGCTGCTTCGTAGAGTTCAAGGTACTCCTTGCCGGTGGTCCAGGTTTTTTCGGAGTTTTCGTCTTCGAATACTATGCCTGATACGTCCTGAAGCATCAATGCGTATATGTACTCTCTCGCCGGATCGTCCTCGGAGTCACGAAGGAGTGCGTAGAGTGCTTCCTCTGTGATGGGATCTACCTCTTCAAGTACTTCCTCGTATATATCGGAAGCACGGATAACCGGGTCGTTGCTTGTGATCGGTGCCAGGAGCATATTCATGGAATCGGCAACCTTCAGCGATTCTATTTCGATATAATCCTTTACTTCTTTTATATCCGATGTGGCTTTTGCATTTCCGTTCAGGATCTTTAAATATCTTTTCGCTTTATCTTTATTTTCATTATCAACTTTTTCTGTGCCGTCGAATTCGGGAGCGCTGATACCGTCGCCCGCAGATAAAGTGGGCTCATCGGAATTATCTGTTCCGGATAAGGTAACCTGAGGAGCAGTATTTTCCTCTGTTGCCAGATCGGCCGGTGAACCGTGATTTTCGTATGAAAAATATTCAGCCGAATCAGTAGTTGCACTTGCTCCTTTATAGCTGCTCTCCGAATCTGTTGCTACGCTGTTGGCCTGAGAGGCATTAGTTGACCAGCCTTCGGATGGCTCGGATGCACGGTCTTCTGACTTACTTATACCGCCTACACCCATCTTCAGGAATACAAATACTACAACACCGATAAATAATGCTGCCGCAAGTCCCGATACCAGCTTCATTACTTTCTGTCTCTTGCTGATACTTACGATTTTGTCGGAGGTAGTTGATGTCTCTGACTGCTCAGTAGTCTGTACCGATGATTTTGTTGTCTCGGATACTGCTGTGATTTTGGACGCTCTTGTAATCTCAGTTGCATCCTTACCTGCTATATCGTTATCTGCGGAGAACTCCACAGGCTCATTTTCAGATAATCCGCGGATGGCGGTCATAGTCTTAGCTATCAGTTCTTCACTGACAGTGATGCCGGCGAGATCAAACTCTTCGTCGAACATGTCTTTGATTTCATCGTCTTTTGTTATTACTTCTTCCATAAGATTTTTCTCATCTTTCATGACTACAACCTCCCTTCCAGTTTATTTTTCAGCATTTCCCTTGCGCGGGACAACCTGCTTTTTACGGTACCCTCGGCTATATCGAGGGATTTTGCCGTATCGGCCACGCTCATGTCATGGTAATATACACACAGCAGGACTTCCCGGTAGCTTTCGGGAAGACTCATGACCGTTTCCTTTACTACCCTGTCACGGTCCCGGTTCTCGACCTCCTCGAAATCATCCTCAGAGGTAAGCATGTCCTCCTTAAACTCCATCATCGGCACCACTTTCTGGCTGTACGCGCTCTTCAAGTGGTCCTTCGCCGTGTTGATGGTGATCCTGATGATCCAGGTTTTTATACTGCTCTCATCGCGGAACGTGTCCAGGTTCTTGAACACTTTTATAAATACTTCCTGAAATATGTCTTCCGCCGCAAATTTATCTTTTACATACGAATATGCCGTTCGCAGAACGTCATTCCCATATTCCCGCATAAGGGTTTCAATATCGTATTTCAATTTGACCTCCAAAATATATCTGATACTAGATATATTACTATATTGCAACCCTGTTGTAAAGAAGTCTTATTTTGTTTTCTTCAAACATTAGACGAGGGGTGTGCGGGGTAGGTTCCATCAATTTTTGCGGAATTTGGGGTGAATTTTGAAGAAATTTTTGGTGATTTTTGAGAGAAATATCAGAAAATTATCGATTGAGGGTAAAAGAAAAACTCCCGCATGCTTGCACATACGGGAGAAAGATCCTATTATCAATATCCTGCGCTCAGGTTGTCGAAGTAGCCCTGGATGAGGATGATGGGTGTTCCCTTATCGCCGCTGCCGGAGGTAAGGTCGCAGAGTGAACCGATTAGGTCTGTAAGCCTTCTGGGAGTGGTACCCTGGGATACCATATCGCCTACGAGGGACTTATCCTTATTCTTTGCAAGGTCAGCATCCTTTTCACGGATACGTGCCTCGATGGCTGCCTTAAGCTCTTCACCCTTAAGGTTAGC
>CACYIR010000102.1 GCA_902774525.1 uncultured Lachnospiraceae bacterium | reverse complement strand
GAAGAAGATACTTGACGAGGTAGCTGCCGAGAATATCGAGGCTCTCCGTAATGTATCGAGACTCGGTGATTTTGACCTTGTGTTTGTCGGAAGGTCGGTAAAGAACAAGGCTGCCAAGAAGACTAAGGTATCGGTACCTGCAAAGGCTAAAGCTGCTAAAGCTGTAAAGAAGGAGACACCGGCCAAGGCAGTGAAGGAATCAAAGATAAAAGCTCCGGCCAAGGTATCTGAGACCGCTAAGAAGCAGACCCCTGCCAAGGCAGCTAAGCCTGCAAAAGTAAAGGCTCCTGCCAAGGCAACTAAGGCAGCAAAGAAAGAGACGAAATAAATATTTACGGAGGCCGGTCGATGATCAAGGCTGTAATATTTGATATGTTCGAAACCCTGGTGACTTTATTTGAGGGCAGGACATATTTCAGCGAGAATATAGCTTATGATGTGGGCGTCCCGATGGATGAGTTCAGGCGCGAATGGCATAAGAACGAGCATGAGCGTACCATCGGGATATATACCATGGAGGAAGGTATCGCACTTACCTTGAAAAATCTGGGTGTATACTCGGAAGAGTATGTACAGCTCGCAGCCGGGAAACGCCGTGCAGCCCTTGGTGATACTTTTTCCCATATCCCTGTTGAGTCGCTCCGGCTCCTTGAGCAGCTTCATGAAAAAGGTATCATGACAGGCCTTATCACCAATACCTTTTCCGATGAGCGGGACATGATAAGGGCCTGCCCTCTGTATCCGCTTTTTGATGTAGCCATGATATCATATGAACAGGGACTGAGTAAGCCGGATCCCGCGATATATCATGCTATGGTTAAGGCTCTGGGCGTTAAGCCCGAGGAGTGCCTGTATGTGGGCGACGGCGGCTCTAGAGAGCTGTATACCGCGCGGGATGTCGGCATGCATGCCGTGCAGTGCACATGGTTCCACGACAGAGCTTTTGAGCCCCACATCCCCTGCCCGCTGCTTGATGAATTCCCTCATGCGGACAGGCAGGAAGATATATTGGAATGGATAGATGATAAGGATTGACAGATATTAGGGGAAACAGAGCATGAGAAAATTACTGATTATCTTTGTCAACGTGGTCATTATCTCTGCCATATTGATCTTTGTTGTTATGTATTCCCGGTATACGAGCCGGGATTCTTATCAAAGACAGATAGAAAACTTTGAAGATACAACGGTCACAATGGAGAAGGTGACGGAGAATTATCTCGAAGGCGAGCAGAGGATATGTGATGTATGGGCACACTATATCAACAATAAAGCGATGACTATGGAAGAAGCGGCCGAGTATATCCGGGTATCGCACGTACTTGCCAATGCTTCGGCCCATTTGGTTTTTACCGATACGCTTACGGGACTTTCCACACGCCCGAAACAGGGAACGACGGATGATTATGCCGTTTCTTATCAGCGTGTGGACCTTTTAAACAGCATCGACTGGATCGATGAGATCGGAAAGTCGATCAACATCACACGTGCTTACACCAACCCGATGAACGGCGAGCAGTCGTTAGCTTTCTGCAACATGGTCACGCTCTATGATCCGGACAGCAGAACGTCCAGACCTGCGGTCCTGCTGAGAGTAATCCCTGTTTTAGAGCTTGAACAGAAATGGGTATTTCCGCAGACAGAGCTTGTAAACGCCGCATTGGCCATGATCGACGCTGACGGTGATTATATCCTTAAGGGAAGCAGTTTTAAAAACTCGGACTTTTTTGAATTCTATAAATCTTATAATACGACAGAACCCGAATCGGCGAAGCAGCTGTTCGATAAGATCACATCGTCTACGGGTTCCGTTTCGATGCTTAATTCTCACGGGCAGGAGTGTATACTTGCCTTTACGCCTGTAGCGGCCACTTACGGCTGGACACTGCTCGGCTTAGTACCCGCGGACGATCTTCACGTGGTTAAGGAAGACTGGCTGCTGTTCGGAGTGGTTTCCGCAGGGCTGATGGTCCTTTTCATCTGTGACCTTTGCCATATGCTTTTCCTGAACAAGCGTCTTCAGATCACGGCCCGGGAAGCTGAATCGGCCAATAAGGCAAAGACCGATTTCCTTTCCACCATGTCCCATGACATCAGAACTCCTATGAATGCCATCATCGGTCTTACGACCATAGCCGAGAAAAATCTCGGAGACGTACAGTCAACGGGTGAAAGCCTTCGTAAGATCAGTCTCGCCGGCAATCATCTTTTGACACTGATCAATGATATTCTGGATATATCTAAGGTGGAGAGCGGTAAGCTTAAACTGAGCCCGCTTAACTTTTCCATAGTGGAGACAGTCGAAAACCTTGTAAATATATCACAGCCGATGATCAAGGAAAAGAACCTTGAATTCAGTTTCCACATTAACCGGATGGAAAAGGAATACCTGTACGCTGACCAGCTTCGTCTGAACCAGATTTATATCAATATCCTCTCCAACGCTGTAAAGTACACGGAACCCGGAGGACGGGTGAGCGTGGATATGCGCGAGGAAGAGAGTAATGTACCGGACAGTATACGTCTTTGCTATACTGTGGCGGATACAGGTATCGGTATGAGCAAAGAATTTATGGAGACCATGTATCAGCCGTTCTCCAGACAGATAGACAGCCGTGTCAACAGCATTCAGGGAACCGGGCTCGGTCTGGCCATTACAAAACAGATGGTAGACCTGATGGGGGGAACGATCGAATGCGAAAGCGAACCCGGCAAGGGCACGACCTTCTCCGTAGTATTGGATATCCCTGTAGCCGACAGGCAGAGAGAAGTAATGCAGCTTGATGCAATTGACGTTCTGATAGTGGATGATGATGAGGTCATGCTTCAGACTGCGGTCGACACTCTTCTTGAACTTGGGGCGGTACCGGAGCAGGCGAAAAGCGGTATGGAAGCTCTCGGCATGATAGAGCACAGGCATCTGTCAGGGAAAGATTACGATGTGATCATCGTCGATTGGAAAATGCCTGAGATTGACGGTATAGATACCATCAAACGTATCCGCTCTGAGATCGGTGCGGATACTCCGATCCTGCTTATTTCTGCATATGACTGGTCGGATATCGAGGAAAAAGCAAAGGAGGCCGGTGCGAACGGTTTCGTCAGCAAGCCTCTTTTCCGCTCGACGCTCTATGATAAGCTCAATGCTCTTATGGGTAAAGAGTCCAGGTCCGTGGAACCGGAGGACGATACTTCTGATCTTTTTGGCCTGCACATCCTTGTGGCCGAAGATAATGATATTAACTGGGAGATCATTTCCGCTATGCTCGGTATGTTCGGTATCACTACAGACCGTGCGGAAAACGGACGTGTCTGTGTAGATATGATACGTGAGGCAGAGGAAGGAAAATACACACTGATCTTCATGGATATACAGATGCCGGAGATGAACGGGCTTGACGCAACGAGAGCGATACGGAGCCTGGAGGATAAGAAGGCAGCCTCCATTCCGATCGTTGCCATGACGGCGGATGCATTCTCGGAAAACGTCACGGAATGTATGAATGCGGGAATGGACGGGCATATTGCCAAGCCTATAGATGTCAAATTAGTCATTAAGGAGATACGAAGAATTCGGGAAAGAAGGTCAAAATCATGAAAAAGACTATATGTATTTTTTTAACGATACTTATGATCCTGGAACTTACCGCATGCGGCAAAGAGCAGCAGGAGACGACAGCCGATGAAGGTTTTAAGCCGTCCCGCGACACATCTGTCAGCTGCAGGCTTAAGTTTGCCGGCGGCTATGATAACTTTGAAGCTTTAGAGGCCGAATTCGATCTTTTTAACAAATATTATCCCAATGTGGAAATGACGTATACGAAGATCGATGACTATAACAATATGATCGGTACTGTCCTGAACGGAAACGATGCCCCCGACGTCTATGTCAACTACTCCTGGATGTACGGCAGGGAAAAGTACAGCTCATCCATAGACCATGCGGAGAATCTGGCGGATCCCGCATTGGGTCTTGATCTCGACTGTATCCGCAGCAATATCATCCTGAACACGGACGACGGCAGCCTTCCGATGGTCCCCGTTTTCTCAAATACCTATGGCATGCTTGTGAACACTAGTCTTTTTGAAAAAGAAGGGTTAAGCGTACCCACAACCTATAATGAACTGGTGGCGGTGTGTGACGCGTTCCGTAATAAAGGCTATGAGAATCCGATAATGGGATATTCAAAAAAGGAGACCACATCGATTTTTACATTGACTATATATCCTTTCTTCTGCGGAACTGTTGCCAAGGATAAAGAGGCTGTGGAGAAGCTCAATGCGCTTGACCCGTCAGCAGGAGAGTATATACGTCCTTCCTTAGAGAAGATCGTGCAGTTCCTGAACGCCTGCAGGATAGACCTTAATGCATGTGACCGGATTGAAAACAACTACGATGCCGTTATCCTTCGCTTTTTTGAAGGTGACGTACCTATGATGACCTGCTCGGGAGATACTGTTTCCGGAACAGCAAAACGTGAGAGCCGCTCCGAGGCATTTATCGCTTCTCCGTTTAAGTATACTTTTGTCCCGGTACCCATGTCGGATGAAGGTGCAGCCTTCCTTGATATAGCTAATCTGCAGTTCTCCGTTAACAAAGACAGCAAAAACCTGGATATGGCTAACGAGTTTATGAGATTCCTCATCACGTCTGCGGAGCTTAACAGGATGGCACAGAAAAAAGGACTCGTATCGCCGACCAAAGATCTGTCTTTCAACAGCATGTATGCTGCTTTCGGCAATGTTCCCGAATCCCGGATCCTGTCACCGGAGGTGATCGGCCTGACCGATGACGCAGTCATCCAGCTACGACAGGCTGTATTCGGAGTGGCAACCGGCGCCCTGACAATAGACGATGCCGTCGCCCGCTACGGCACCTTTACACAATAAAGGGGTCTGACCCCTTTAGCACGCTAAAGTGCGGAGATGATAATTGCTTTCAACTGTGCGTTAAATGACAACAGCTACGGTATATGATAAGATTCTATGAGAGAGAAAAAGCTGGTGTACCGTCACGTTAATCCGCAGGAGGTGTGGGATGGCAAAAGTAACTAACCATGCAAAAAGAAGAATGCATGACAGAATCGGTATTACTAAAGGTATAGCTCAAAAACATGCTGGCAAGATTCTAAGAGAAGGCATTAAGCATGAGGATACCACAGGAGACCTGCACAAATGGATGGACGCAGAGTTTTTGAAGTATCATACTGCAAATAATATGAGGTATTATGCAGGCAAATTATATATTTTTAACGGAGAACTGCTTATCACAGTCTTACAGGATACACATAATTTAGAGAACGCCCTCTCGGAATATGTTAAAGAAGAGGCATACGCTGCGTACTGTAAATTCAGGAAATCTAAAGAGCGCAAGCAGATTAAAGAACAAAAAGTTATGGCAGTACGAGAAAAGGAGACTGAAATATTAGAAAGTTTAAAAATTTATGTTTTAGAACATGATATAGGTATTGAGATTACAAATGTTACTCTGCCCAAACCTTGGCTTGCCAGAGTAAATTATGTGTCTGATTTGAAATTCTTAGACTGGAACAGATACAACGACATTGTGGAGTATATAAAAACAAATTATGCAATCGGGGCCTATCTTAGAAGAGTCCGGGATATTGACGGTAGATTATTAACAATAGATGAATGGAGATCAAAAGGGGTCTGACCCCTTTAGCGTACTAAAGTATGGCATTGAGAAATTCATAATATTGTATATGTTAACTAATTTGTATTGACTTGATAATAATGACATGATATCATAATTATTATTGAAGGGTCTATGACCTTGTTAACGCGTCAGCGCACAAAATAATTACAAATGCATCTCATTAATACTTTGACATTACCTGTACCTGAACGGAGCTAAACATGACTATAAGTG
>CACYIR010000101.1 GCA_902774525.1 uncultured Lachnospiraceae bacterium | reverse complement strand
GATTCCCTTCAGATGGTATCCTTTACCATCACCGAAAAAGGTTATGCACTGCGCGATGCATCGGGAAACATCTTCCCCATGGTCGATGCGGATAAAAATACAGATCCGGCAGTTATAATATCCGATATGGCAGCCGGAAAGCAGAACCATCACTTGATGGCAGTGCTTACAGCTCTTACCTTAAAGAGAAAAGCAGTAAGCGGAAAGCCCATAGCACTTGTATCCATGGACAACTGCTCGCATAACGGTGAAAAGATAGAGAATGCAGTAAAAGAGATAGCGGGAGCATGGGCTGATAAGGGATATATCGCCGGTGATGATATTGAGTACCTTAACACCAAGGTAAGCTACCCTTGGAGCATGATAGATAAGATCACTCCCAGACCTGACAAAAAGGTAGAGGAGATGCTCATCGCCGACGGCATAGATGAGATCAAGCCCTTCGTAACACCTAACGGCACATATATAGCAGCCTTTGTCAATGCCGAAAGACCTCAGTATCTTGTGATAGAGGATGATTTCCCGAACGGAAGGCCTGCACTGGAGAAGGCCAGAGGCATCATGTTTACTGACAGGGATACAGTCAACAAGGCTGAGAGAATGAAGGTATGTACATGTCTTAATCCTCTTCATACCGCACTTGCGGTATACGGCTGCTTACTTGGCTACACCTCCATATCGGCAGAGATGAAGGATACGGAGCTTGTAAACCTCATCACAAAGATGAGCAGACGCGAAGGTATGCCCGTAGTTGTAAATCCCGGTATACTCGATCCCGAGAAATTCCTTAACGAGTGCCTGACAGAGCGTTTCCCCAACCCCTTCATGCCGGATACGCCCCAGCGTATAGCTACCGATACTTCACAGAAGCTTCCCATCAGATACGGTGAGAACTTTAAAGCTCATATCGAAAAAGGAGATGCAGGAAGCCTCGTATTTATGCCTCTTGTTATAGCAGGCTGGCTGAGATACCTTTTGGCGGTTGATGATAACGGAGAAGCATTTGAGCCCTCATCCGATCCGCTCCTTAATACTGCACAAGATATGCTTAAGGGCATCACCTTTGGCAGGACAGATGTAAAGGAAGAGGAGCTTAAGGAAATCCTTTCCAACGAAGTGATATTCGGCACCGATCTTTATAAGGCAGGCTTTGCCGGACTTATATGCAGGTACTTTAACGAGCTTAATGCAGGAAAGGGTGCAGTAAGAAATACCTTAAAGAAATATTGCGATTAAAACTATAGATTATAGATAAAAAAATGTCATCCTGCAAAAACAGGATGACATTTTTAGTTATGACAATTATTGTTATTAATTCAGAACTTCTTCAGTACCTGTATCGCCTTATCCTTTATGATCACCTCGTAGTGCTCCTTGAAATACTCTATATCAAGAGGTCCGGGACGTTCTGAGGTAACATACTCGGATATGATGTTGCATATCTTGTTGAACTGTTCGGGAGTATGTGAAGACATACATACCACGAGGTAGTACAGACCTGTTTCAGGGTTCTTGTACAGTGTGTTCTCACCGTCGTACTGCTTATATATCACTTTCGCAAGTCTGATCACTTCATCAAGTGAATCAAACATATACACCTTACTCAGGCTCTTTACTGATATCTCGACTCCTGCCGCTTCCTCGGGGTTAAATATCTTGGAAGCAAGCGGATCGCCCAGAAGCTTATTCAAGTGCTCCATGCAACCTAAGACTTCATCCGCATATACTCTTTCCTCGTTCGAGAGGATGGGGTCGGATTCGTCGGGCGGTGCGGTAAAGTGTGAAAAACGGGTATCAAGCTCCTCAGGATCGTTTACCTTGGTCATGACAAGTACCAGGCAGTCCGGGGATACGGGTATTGCTTCTATCATAAGGGGAGTGTCCTCTATCTGGAAATTACACTCCACAAATGCTCTTTTACATATTTCAACAAATAATTCCTTGACTTTTTCACTACCGTATGCAAGCTCGCTGATTTTAAGCTGGCGGCTGTAAAGATCTTCTTTTGTAAGGGTGCAGCGTATCTGATTTTCGTTAATGCGTTCTATAGTCATATACACGTCCTCCTTATCTTTTCTTCTCTCTATATATATCGGCAAAAAACGTATATTTTTTAATAAACCTTTTTTACCTTATAGAGAGTACCTTATCAAGGTATCTTGAAGTATAATCATTTTCCCTGTCTAAGTCAATTAAAACTTGATAAAATTCTTGATTTTTTTAAAATTTTCCAGTATACTGAAAATGGTTTTATGAGACTGCGGAAAGGAGGCATGACGGCCGGTACAGGTAAATACAGGATTGTTTCACAGATATGTGAGCACAGCGACTCTGTGGTATGGCTTGCAGAACACACGGCGCTCAATGTGAAACGGATCATCAAGGGCATAAAAAAGACGTCACCCTATCACGATCGTCTGATAAAAGAAGCCCATCTTTTAAAAAATCTTAAACACCCGTTTATCCCCGAGATTTACGATTTAGACGAGGACGATGATTATACATATATCATCGAGCAGTACATAACGGGAGAATCTTTAAGAAGTCTGTGCGGAAAAAGACTTCTTTCGGAGAAGGAAATATTTCATTTCATTATCCAGATCAGTAACATTATCAATTATCTACACACACTTCCGGACCAGATCATCTATCTTGATATCAAGCCCGATAATATTATCATTTCGGACAATAATTGTTTCTTGATAGATTTTGGAAGTGCATATCCGCATAATTCCCGGGACAAAAAAATATTCGGAACCAAAGCTTTTGCATCACCTGAGCAGTTACACGGAGGAAAGATGACAAAAAGCTCCGACATTTATTCCATAGGAAAACTATTAGAGTATATGCTATGCCACAGCAACCTTTCGGGTAAGCAGGCAAAGGCATTACAAAAAACAGTAGATCAGTGCACCGAAAAAACCGTCTGGCACAGGATAGGAAGTGTCGAAGGATTGATAGCACGCATTAAAGAACTACAAAAAAGTGAAAGCAGTTTTTCCATAAAACCGTTACGTATAGCATTTGCAGGTGCTGAAAAAAATACAGGCACCACTTTCATCTCATTACTCTTTGCAGGGTATCTCAATTCGATCGGACGTAAATGCACATACGTGGAAGCAAATGATTCCGGAGCATGGTATTCGCTGTCCGGGCCTGTAAGCGATAATCGAGCACTGGCCGGGCTTGATACTCTGTCCCGCAAAAGCTACGAGAGCAGTCCGCCGAAGGACGGAGATATTATCCTCGACTACGGCTGCCTCAAAAAGGATATGCCGGAGGATTTTTACGGATCCGATATAGTCTGCATCACCTTAGGCAACCGGTGTTGGGAAGCCTGTGAAGCCGTAACGGCAAGGGCATTGTCGCGCAGATGCGGAAAACGGATCTTCCTTGTCACTCCCGCCTCTAAAATAAGCAGCTTTCTGGCTGAAGCTTTAGACGGCGAAAAATATCTGGCATTCCCTTATGTAGCCGGCGCCGACGAGATACTTAAAGGTACGGAAGTGAAGACCATACTGCATGAAATGGCGGTATATGCCGGGATCATCATAGAATGATGCGGCAGGTTTATATGGCATTAATATCTAAAAGAAAATCCAGAAATGATTTTTACGGAAAACGTATAGGCATTTTCGGCCTTGGCCCGCGCCTGGGTGTCACGCATATAGCGGTGGCTGTCAGCAATTTCCTAAGTGATGAGGCAAAGCTCAAGGTAAGACTGTATGAGCAGAACGGACATGGTGATATATCACGCCTCATACATGCACTCGGAGGCAGTGAGACTGATAAAGAGTTCACATTTCACAGGGTCACCTACGTGCCATTCGTGAATGACAGTGAGCTTCTCTCGGGTCCTGACTGTGACTGTATGGTCTTTGATCTCGGAAGGGATTTTTTAAGAGCCAAAAACACCTTAAGACTCTGCGATATAAAGATCGCAGTGGCGGGTGATGCGGTATGGCTGAAAAACGAATACGATTTCTTAAAGGAACTTGCGGCAGGAAATACGGATATCTCAAACTGGAGATTGTTTGTCAATTTAGGGGATCCGGCCCGTATAAAAGAAAAAGAGAAATATGGGATGATAACCGGATGTTTTCCTTTTGAGCCCGATCCGGTATATCCGTGCCGTGAAACAATTTTATTTTTACAGGAGGCTTTTAAGAAATAAGAACGCACAACCTAAAATATTATATCACAAATAAAAATATACACTTATAATAATTACACACACACTTTTTAAATTACACTGACTTAAAGTGCGGGCATGGACATGCAATAAAAGCATGATCATCAACCCGCACTTTTTTATGATTTATTTACGAATAAAATAAAAATTTAAGTTCCTTTTTTTTATGCGTTATGGTAAAATCTTAAGAAAGATGTCAAAGGAGTAATGCCATGTATTATTTTATCGTAAATCCGGGTTCCCAGACAGGGAAAGCCAAAAATCTCTGGCATGACCTTGAGGAAAAATTAAAAACCGCAGGGATAGATTATAAAGTAAGCTTTACAACCATACAGAATGACGCGGAAAAGATAGCCCACCGCATATGCAGCGAGCATCCCGAGATGAAAAGGATAGTGCTGGCCGGCGGTGACGGTACAGTAAACGAAGGTATAAACGGCCTGTTCGGATATGACAGCTTCATACTCGGATACATACCCATGGGCTCGAGCAATGATTTCGCACGCGGACTGGGTATCCCCCAGGATCCGTTAAGCGTTATGGAGCATACCATTCATCCGAAGCGCTGTATACGTATAGACCACGGCCTCATCATTTCGGAGGACGGGGATATCGTGAGAAAGTTCGGAGTAAGCTCCGGTATCGGCTATGATGCTGATATATGTGAGAAGGCCCTGCACTCGAGACTCAAGAAGTTTTTAAATAAGTTCGGTCTGGGTAAGTTTGTATATTATATGATCGGACTAGCCCTCGTATTTACCAATAAACCGAGAAAGGCAGTCGTTACCATAGACGGCAAGCGTACCATAAAATGCAACCGTCTCCTTTTTGCAGCATGCATGAACACCCGCTATGAGGGCGGCGGAATGCCCATGGCTCCGGCAGCAAATCCTTACGACGGTAAGGTTACGGCATGTATAGTGCATGATATCTCGAGACTGAAGCACCTGTACCTTATGACCAAGATAGCGAAAGGCAAGCATGTCAACTACAAGGGTATAGAGCAGATCACGGCAAAGACCATCGAGATTAAGACCGATGCTCCCATGACCATACATACGGACGGGGAGATAGTAGGAAAGAACGATCATGTAACATTCTCCGTATTCCCTGAGAAACTGAAGATGATGATCTAGGAGGAAGTATAATGGCAGCATCAAGATCAGGCAGCAACAGCAGCAGTTCAAAATATAAAATAGTATTAAATTCTCCGGTGATACTTACCTTTACCGCCATATGCGTGGTAGCATTTGTACTCGGAGAGCTCACCCATAACAATACAAACGCGGCATTGTTCTCCGTATACCGTTCATCCCTGGCAAGTCCGCTTACGTATTTCAGGTTCTTCTGTCATATATTCGGGCACAGCTCGATGTCCCACCTTACAGGCAATCTTATGACCATACTTATACTCGGTCCCATGCTTGAAGAGCGTTACGGCGGAAAAACACTTGTGTGGACCATGGCGGTTACGGCACTTATCACGGGTGTGGCACACTTTATCCTGTTCCCCAATTCGGCACTCATGGGTGCGAGCGGTGTAGTATTTGCATTTATCCTGCTTGCTTCATTCACAAGCTTTAAGGAAAAGGAGATCCCGCTTACATTCATCCTTGTAGCAGTGCTTTATTTAGGACAGCAGATATACCAGGGCATATTCGTGGACGACAATATATCACAGTTCACACATATCCTTGGAGGTATCACGGG
>CACYIR010000100.1 GCA_902774525.1 uncultured Lachnospiraceae bacterium | reverse complement strand
GGGTTACTGATTTTATTTTATAAGATTTTTTTATGAATGTAAATATATTTCTTATAAGATTCTTCGCTACGCTCAGAATGACATTATGGGAACGTATGACAAAGGGGAGACCATCTCAAAGTCTCCCCGTAAGTATTCAATACCCGAAGAACTTCTTTAAGTCTTTGTTGGGCAGGAGGTCTTTTTTACAGAGTCCGAAAGAGCCGCCCGGTACTATCTCGAGGTACCTGTCGAGGAACTCGGAGTAGGTCTTGGCTTTGAAGCAATCCGGTGTAATGAAGAACTCCCTGCTGCCGCCTGTGGTGCGGTCTCCGGCCTGTACATAGACCTTGTAGTCACCGGTCTTAAGCTTATATATGGTATATTTTTCGAGGCCCCAGCCCCTTATATCCACGCTTCCGAACGGTACCGCATACTCGGCTTCAACGGGATTTTCACGTAATGCTGCCTCCTGGAATTCGTACTCCATGTTATGCAGTATACTGTCCGCAGTAGCGCATTCGTATATGTGGAATTCTTTATCGTCCCTGAATTTTCTGGCATATTCCAGCTCGCCGTCGACCTCGATTATCGCATATTTGCAATATTTATCGGCTATTTTCTTGTTTAACCAACTGTAATCCTTTTTGACTTTTTCGTATGCCATATCAAAATATGTCTTGATATCCGTACCATACGTGAATTTCACCTGAGGGTCGTAGCTCTTCACATTTTCGCGTGTATACTCACATAAGAAATCTATGAATTCGTCGGCTGTGCTGCCACCGGTCCATTCCTTTACCACCGGCTGACCCATAAATGTCCCGTTGTCCTGTCCGAATATATACTTCCCGTGACGCGGTACGATCACATATGGCTGCAGCTGTTTCTTCATCTGGTTGACTGTAGCCCACGGATATTCCTTACGCAGCTTTTCAAGTGCTTTTTCATAATACACATTGATATCAGTTCCGTATTTGAATTTTTCAGGGTCGGCCGTGGGATTTTTGTTCAGCTCCTCCTCGGCCAGCCTCTCTCTTTCCTTCGCCTCTTCCCTCTCAAATACTTCATCAGAACTTAAGGGTGTCCACGCCCACACCTTCTCCATACTGTGGGATGCGAGCGCCGATGCATATATGAACATCCCGTTATTCTCGCCCAGCTCATCCCATCTTCCGGCATGCAGGGTTCCATCATTAAATATCAGCAGACAGTATTGTTCGCGTTTAGGGAAGTCTCCGTCTTTAAAAGACTTAAACCCGCTGATCTTAACTTCATAGGTGTCTTCTGATCTGGGAGCGAAATTAATCGAACCGATATCCTCATCCTCCAGACATCTCGAGAGGTCGTAGCGCTCAAGATAGTGCCATTTCACTACTTCGCTGACATCTACACTATCAAAACTGCCCCGGCCGAATTTTCCGGACATAATATTTTCCTTCCCGAATGTGTCGTTAGGATACCATTGTCCTGCTGTATGGCGCCCGTCCTTTAATTCGAGAAGGACGTAATCGCCATACTCCGGCATATCATTTACTTTTACATCATGAAACGCATTGAAACACAAACTCAATGTTTTATAATTGCATTTAAACATTACATATTGCCCCTTTACATTTCGTAATTATTTAATCAGGAGGGAACAGAGAACCGTCCCCCTGTTCCTTGAGAACCGTCCCCTGTTCCTTATTCGACTCCGAGTACTTTGTAATCCTGGTCTTCTACTGCCTTGCGGAGCACATCGTCAGCTACCTCTGCATTAAGGGTTACTACTGCAGTATTTGCATTGTGGTCTGCTACAGCGCTTTCTACACCTGCTACTGCCTCAAGAGCCTTCTTTACTCTTGCCTCGCAGTGTCCGCACATCATACCTTCGATCTTTAATGTCTTTGTCATTGTTTTTTCCTCCGTTTTGATTATTTTTGTTTTTATTTTTTTGTCATGACTTGCATCATGTATCTTTACTAAGTTGAGCCTCAATGCGTTCATACATACACAGAAACTTGAGAGTGCCATGGCTGCCGCTCCGTATGCAGGCTTCATCTCGATACCGTACAGGCCTATCGCAAGGGGTATGCATATCGCGTTATAGATGAATGCCCAGAAAAGGTTTTCATGGATATTCCTGATGGTGGCACGGCTAAGCCTGATCGCTGCTGATACGTCCGAGAGCCTGTTCTTCATTACCACTATATCGGCTGCGTCTATTGCTACATCCGCTCCTGCGCCTATAGCTATGCCTGTGTCGGCCACAGTCAGTGCCGGAGCGTCGTTTATGCCGTCTCCGACCATGATGACCTTACCTTGTTTTTTAAGGTCCGATATCTTCTTTGATTTACCGTCCGGAAGGACCTGTGCTATCACTTCTATATCACCTGCCTGCCGTCCTATCGCACGGGCTGTACGTTCGTTATCACCTGTGAGCATATATACGTTTATGCCCATACCTTTGAGCTCTTTTATAGCTGAGGATGAGTCATCTTTTATGGTATCCGCTACCGCGATGATGCCGATAAAGCTGCCACCTTTGGTAAATAGCAATGGCGTTTTCCCTTCATCGGAAAGTGCTGTTACTTTTGTCTTATATTCGAAAGGGATATCATACTTCTCTGAGATGTATTTAAAGCTGCCGCCTTCGAGTTTCTCACCGTTTAGGACGGCTGAAAGTCCGTTTCCGGCCAAGGCTTTAAAATCCGTGACTTCAGGGATGCTGATAGTTGAGGCTTTCTCTGCGGATGATTTTTCTGCTGCTCTTTCTATAACAGCCTTAGCTAAAGGATGTTCACTTTTAGCCTCAAGTGCAGATGCGTATGCAAGCAGTTCATTTTCCGTGATACCACATGATATAATATCGGTAACTACAGGCTTGCCCTCTGTAATGGTACCGGTCTTATCCAGTGCCGCTATCCGGGCTTTTCCGACAGCCTCTAAGGATGCGGCTGTTTTATACAGGATGCCGTTCTTCGCTCCCACACCGCTTCCGACCATGATGGCTACAGGTGTGGCCAGTCCCAGCGCACACGGACAGCTGATCACGAGTACGGATATGGCTCTGGCTATCGCGAAGCTGAACTCTTTGCCCGCTATCAGCCAGCCGATAAGTGTAAGCACAGCTATCGCCATGACCGCAGGAACAAATATGCCGGATACCTTGTCTGCTATCCTTGCTATAGGTGCCTTTGTGGCAGCTGCGTCCGATACTGTCTTTATTATCTGCGACAGTGTGGTATCCTCTCCGACTCTGGTAGCACGGCAGCGGATATAACCTGACTTGTTGATGGTCGCTGCAGAGACTTGTGAGCCTTCCTCTTTATCGACAGGTATGCTCTCTCCTGTGAGCGCCGACTCATCGACCGAAGACGTACCGTATACCACTACTCCGTCCACAGGTATGCTTGCGCCGGGTTTTACGGCGAAAATATCTCCCGCTTTTACTTCTTCTATAGCTACCTCAAGCTCCTCACCGTCACGGTACAGCACCGCCGTTTTGGGTGCCAGTTTCATAAGACCTTTTAATGCGTCGGTGGTCCTTCCCTTTGACATCGCTTCGAGCATTTTCCCGACCGTGATGAGCGTGGGGATCATCGCCGCGGATTCAAAATACAGGTTCATGCCGTATTTCATGACTGTCTCATGATCACCGTCCCCCATGGCGAGTATCATGATGAAAAGCTCAACCAGTGAGTATCCGAACGATGCGCTCGAACCCAGGGCTACCAGCGTATCCATATTGGGATGGCCGCTAAAGAGAGACTTAAAGCCGTTAGTGAAAAACTTCGCATTTATCATCATGATGATAATGGCAAGAAGCATCTCGAATACGCCGAGGAATACATGATTATCAAATGCGGCGGGTGCGGGGAAGCCCCACATCATATGCCCCATCGAGAAATACATGAGGATGAGTAAGACTATCACCGATCTTATGAGGCGTTTCCTTAACTTAGGTGTCTCGGTATCTTTGAGTATTTCATCGTCAGATGCCGGTGTGGCTGCTTTAGTACCTTTTTTCGATGCTCCGTAGCCCGCATTTTCGACAGCTTTTATTATTTCATTTTCCGATGCGGTACCCTCTACTCCCATCGAATTGGTAAGAAGGCTGACCGCACAGCTTTTTACGCCCGGCACGGCCGATACGGCTTTTTCCACTCTCGCACTGCAGGCCGCGCAGCTCATACCGGTCACATTATATTGCTCCATTTAAGTGCCTTTCCGATCATTTCATGATCTTCTGCAATGTGACTACAAGTTCGTCTACAACTTCATCTTTTCCCGAACGGATGTCGTCCACTACACAGCTCTTCATATGGGAAGCAAGCAGCTCCTTGTTGAAGCTGTTAAGGGCGCTGTTTATAGCCGATACCTGTATCAATATGTCCGGGCAGTAGGCATCGTTTTCAAGCATGTTTTCAACTCCGCGTACCTGTCCTTCTATTCTTTTAAGTCTGTTCATAAGGGATTTGAACTCTTTTTCACTGCGTTTTTTCTTGCGTTCACAGCAACATTCTTTGGCCATGGCAAACCTCCTTGTCATACATCTTGTCATATACCCCCTTAGGGTATCTGTTCGAATGTATTATATACCCCCTATGGGTATTTGTCAATAAGAAAATAACCTCACTCTGACATTCCCGGTCAAAGTGAGGTTTTTAACCTTATCTTTTACGTCTGTCCTTGCCGTTTTTCTCGTAGAAGCGTTTCTTTTCTTCGTACAGCATTACGTCTGCGCGATGATAAAGGTCGTCTATCGTGTCGCCTTCGGATTTCATGGCATATCCGACCGAACAGGTATAAGGAGTTTTTGCTACCTCCTGATTAATACGCTCTATTAAGGCTTTCACATCTTTCTCGCTTGAGTTGGTACAAAGTATTACAAACTCGTCACCGCCGATACGGTATACTCTCTGTTTGCGCTGTGCCACATTCCAAAAGCAGTCGGCGAGTGTCTTTAAAGCCGTATCTCCTTCAACATGCCCCTTATTATCGTTGATCTCTTTTAAGCCGTTCATATCTATGGTGATAACCGAGGTAATTATGCCGTAATTCTTTTCAGCGTCAAAGTAATAGCTCTGACGGTTAAAAAGCCTTGTAAGAGAGTCACGCTTTGTAAACCTCTGCAGCAGGAAAACATAATACAAAAGAACGTCTATGGCTATGGTGGCAACAAACCAATGAAGTACCACATCATTTAAAAGAATCGGCGCAACCAGACACAGCACGGCGGTCAGAGACATAAAGATGAGCAGCGGATAGTCCTCTTTCTGACGTCTTTTGTTCAAGAACACTCTTATGATTAAATATGCCAGATACAGCCCGCTGACTACGTAGGCGATATGCCCGATAGTTCCGCGATGAAAATGGTTGTTCTCATCAAAAAAGAAAACGATCCCTGTGGGGATTGAAATAAAACACAGAACGGCATTTATGATGGCCGGGATCAATACATAAACTCTTTGTTCCCGGTACACTATCATTATTATCTCTACAAGAATAAATGTTACCAGGCTGTAATTAACAGCGGTAAGTATGGTTCTCCAGACAGAATATTCCGGCTGATTGCCAAGATACATCTCTATGTAACAAAAGACGGAATATATAAACAGCATGATATTTGTTGCCGCTATACGTCGTATCATCCTGCGTTCAAGATGGATATCCGATATCAGCAATATGGACATACCGATAAGAGGCACCAACATTACCCAATGTTCTGACAGATAGTCAATAACAGACATTTCCGAGCACCTCCCTGATCATAATTCTTGTAGTATTTATACCACATTTTTATGCTTTCTTCAAGACAAAAAACAGGGAACGAAGAACCGTCCCCTGTTCCTACAAATCCCGATTTGTCACTGCTTTAGCATTGCGCTGCCTTGTAGATGATCAATATTCGTAGGATTGATTTACTTTCCTAAGTGCAGCTACATAATCGCAGCCTTTTTC
>CACYIR010000099.1 GCA_902774525.1 uncultured Lachnospiraceae bacterium | reverse complement strand
AACCGTGAGATACTCCGCTGCATCCTCTCGGAGGACGAGATGGCGGATGATGCAAGTCCCGGACTTAAAAGTGTGAGACGCAGCATCAAGGTTGCAAACGATAAGATCAGGGATCAGCTTAATTCCATCATCAATTCACAGGACAACAAGCTCATCCTTCAGGACAATCTTATCACCATGAGGGACGGCAGATATTGTATCCCGGTAAAGTCAGAGTATAAAAACAGCTTCTCCGGCATGATACATGACCAGTCCTCATCCGGCTCGACCGTATTTATCGAGCCCATGGCGGTAGTAAAGCTCAACAACGAGTTAAAGGAGCTGGCTATCCGCGAGCAGGAAGAGATAGAGAAGGTACTTGAAACTCTTTCGCAGATGCTCTTTAACGAGACAGCAGAGCTAAAATACAATATCGACACCATAGCCGAGTTTGACTTTATATTTGCGAGGGGCACGCTGGCTAAGATCATGAAGGCCTCCGAGCCGAAGTTTAACGATAAGGGCTATATCAATATCAAAAAGGCAAGGCATCCGTTGATAGATGCCAAAAAGGTAGTCCCGATAGATATCACCTTGGGCGGTGATTTTACGCTCCTTGTGATCACGGGACCCAATACCGGCGGTAAGACGGTATCGCTTAAGACCATCGGTCTGTTTACCCTCATGGGGCAGGCAGGACTTCATATCCCTGCATTTGACGGATCGGAGCTTGCAGTATTTGATGAGGTATATGCGGATATAGGAGACGAGCAGAGCATTGAGCAGAGCTTATCCACCTTCTCCTCACATATGAAGAATACGGTATCCATCTTAAAAGAAGCCGATGAAAAGTCACTGGTGCTCTTTGATGAATTAGGTGCCGGTACGGACCCGACAGAGGGTGCTGCACTTGCCATGAGTATCCTGAACTTCCTGCACAACAGGGACATAAGGGTCATGGCTACCACACATTATGCTGAGCTTAAGCTTTACGCACTTTCCACACCCGGTGTTTCGAATGCATGCTGTGAGTTTGATGTGGAGACCTTAAGTCCTACCTACAGGCTCCTCATCGGTATCCCCGGCAAGAGCAATGCTTTTGCGATATCGAAGAAGCTCGGACTTTCCGATGAAGTCATCTCCATGGCGGAGAGTTATATCGGTACCAGGGATAAGAGCTTTGAGGATATAATCGGCGGACTTGAGAAGAGCAGGCGTGATACCGAAAAGGCACTCTCAGAAGCGGAAGCGATCAGGAAGGAAGCTGCTGAACTAAAGGCCAAATGGGAAGAAAAGCAGCGTAAGCTTGACGCGGCAAGGGACAGAGTACTTGCCGAGGCCAATGAAAAGGCTGCAAAGATCCTTCAGGAAACAAAAGACTATGCGGATGAGAGCATAAGAAAGCTGAATAAGCTTGCCGCATCCGGACAGAACATGAGGGATATGGAGCATGAGCGCAGCAGCTTAAGGGATATGCTGAACGAGAAAAATAAAGGCCTTTCCGGCAACACCGTAAAGAAGAAAAAGGCTGCGCGTACTCCCGAAGAGGTCAAGGTCGGGGATGATGTACATGTATTATCCTTTGATGTGGACGCTAAGGTGCTGACACTGCCCAACCAGAAGGGTGAACTCTACGTACAGATAGGTGCCATGAGGACACAGGTAACCTTAAAGGACATAGAGCTTATAGAAAAGAAGGAAGAAGAACAGACAAGGGTTAAGACCGGAGCCGACGGCATAAAGATGTCAAAGCAGATGAGCATCAGTCCCGAGTGCAATATCATCGGTATGCGTGTGGACGAAGCTATGCCGATAGTCGATAAGTATTTGGATGACGCATATCTTGCACATCTTCCCCAGTGTACTGTTATCCACGGACGTGGTACGGGAGCACTGAAGACTGCGGTACATGCCCATCTTAAGAAATTAAAATATGTAAAGGAATACCGCCTCGGTAACTTCGGAGAGGGTGACCAGGGCGTAACTATTGTGGTATTCAAAGAGAAATGAGCCAAGGCTTCCCCAAGGGAAGCTGTCGGCGCAGCCGACTGATGAGGAGTAGAAATAATACAGCTTTTAATATAGGAGGAGGAAAATGGCGTACAAACAGAAAATACTGATAGTGGATGACGACGGAAACATAGCCGAGCTGATATCCCTCTATCTTATGAAGGAGTGCTTTGATACATGTATAGCGGAGGACGGGGAAGACGCCCTGGAAAAGTTTGACAGCTTCCAGCCCGATCTCATCCTGCTCGATCTCATGCTCCCGGGTATAGACGGATATGAGGTCTGCAGGGAGATAAGAAAGACCTCGAGAGTGCCCGTTATCATGCTTTCCGCTAAGGGTGAGACATTTGACAAGGTATTGGGCTTAGAGCTCGGTGCGGACGACTATATGGTTAAGCCCTTTGACTCCAAAGAGCTCGTGGCGCGTGTACGTGCGGTGCTACGCCGCCAGCAGAATTCAGGACTCCCGGAGAAGATCCCGACCGTTAAGATCGAGGAGACGGGAGATATCGTAAGATATCCCGAGCTTGTGGTCAACAAGGACAATTATACGGTCCTTTATAAGGACAAGAACATAGAAATGCCTCCCAAAGAGCTTGAGCTTCTGTATTTCCTTATGACCAATCCCAATAAGGTATTTACACGTGAGCAGCTCTTGGACCACATCTGGGGTTACGACTATATCGGTGATACCAGAACGGTCGATGTACATGTAAAGAGGTTGAGAGAGAAGATAAAGGATACCGAAAACTGGAGTTTAGCTACCGTTTGGGGCGTAGGTTACAAATTCGAAGTGATAAGACAAAATGAGAATATCGTATAAATTAGGACTAAGTTATCTTTTTGCCATAGCAGCTCTTTTTGTCCTGGTCAATTTCTGGGGAAAAGGGAAATGCAATGATCTGGCGGAACAGAATATCAAGCTCCAGCTCCGTAATATGGTCACCAACCTTTCGGATACTACGGTTTCGGAATATTATGAAGGGGAAGGGACGATAGTAAGGATCAGACATGAGCTCTGGGCCATAGAAAGAGCCACGGGCATACGGATATGGCTGGTAAATGCAGAGCATAATGTCATCGCCGATTCATCAGATCCAAATGGGGAGCCGGGTATTTCCGGCAACGATTATGACAACGGTATATTGGAGCAGAATATCAGTGAAAACGTGATCGTGGATTCGTATTTTACGGACCCCATGCTGGTATGCTCCGAGCCGTTCATGCATAATTATCGGATCGCAGGTTTTATATGTGCGTTTACCCCCATGAGCAGGATGACGGAGGAAGCCTCCGGTTATACGGAGATCATGAATATCGGGATGATACTCATATTCCTGGTACTGTTCGTGATATTTGCAGCCATTTATTTCTATACGGTCATCCCTATTAAGACCATAAAAACGGCCGCAGGAGAGTATGCAAAAGGCAATTACGATCAGGAGATGAATATCAAGAGCCGTGACGAGTACAAGGAGCTTTCCGACACTATCTCGTACATGGTATCGGAGCTTAAATCAAACGAGGAAAAGCAGAGAAAATTCATCGCGAATATCTCGCACGACTTCAGATCTCCGCTTACTTCCATTAAGGGATATGCAGAAGCCATAAAGGACGGCACCATCCCTTATGAGAACAAAGACAAGTATCTGGATGTCATCCAGTTCGAGGCTGAACGTCTGCATAAGCTGACATCGAGCCTGCTGCAGCTCTCAAGCATCGACAGCGGCGGACTGTCCCTTGATATCAAGAGCTTTGATATTACCACGACCATCAGAAATATCGCGGATGCGTTTGAGGGTATCTGCAGGGAAAAGAAGATACTGCTCAGACTTAAATTTGACGAGCCGAAGATATTTGTTGATGCGGACCAGGCGAGGATCGAGCAGGTTATCTACAACCTGACGGATAACGCCATCAAGTTCTCCAATAAAAACTCCGAGATCATCCTGAGCGTAAGGGTTAAGGGTGCCAAGGCCGTGATAAGCGTTAAGGACTTCGGACTCGGTATACCCAAGGAGAGTATCAACAGGGTATTTGAAAGATTTTACAAGAGCGATCCTTCAAGAGGTAAGGATAAGAAGGGTACAGGTCTCGGACTTTCCATAGTTAAGGAGATCATTACCGCTCACGATGAAGAGATAAAGGTATTGAGCAACGAAGGCGCAGGCACGGAGTTCTTCTTCACGCTGCCTGTATCGTAAGATTATAAACGGGTAAAGAGTATGGATAAGCATAAAAAGCTGACAGAAACTGAAAACGTGAATAATGAGATAATTGACAATCCCGAGCTGGAAGAAGATCTTGAAAAAAAGGATTCGGTGATAAGTGAGCAGATAAAGCCGTGGCATAAGAGAAAATTCAAAAAGATCATGAGTGTGATCGGACTGTCACTCCTTGCAGGAATACTGTTCGGTGTAGCCGCAAGATTTGTATTTAAGTATTCCGACGGTATCATAAGCAAGATATTCGGGCTCAGTGTCCAGTACGATAATGTAGTGGGACCTCCTCCCGACCAGGCCCAGCCGACAGGAAAAGGACAGGATCCGCAGGACAACCCTGTGACCACCCAGGATCCCTATGACGTAAAGATAGGGCAGCAGCCTTCCCCTCAGGGAGAAAATCCGGGCAATCAGGAAAATCCGGGAGATAAGACAGATCCCGCGGCCTATATAGCCTCGGTGGAAAACTTAAACCGTGTATCCGAATCCTTAAGCAAGTGTTTAGTTACCGTCAATTCCGTGACCAGAGTCATCAACTGGCTCGGTGACAATATCGAACAGACAGAATCCACGGTAGGTGTGGCTATAGCACAGAACCCCACGGAGCTTTTCATCCTCACATATTATGACAAGGTCCGTTCGGCCGACAGGATAGAGATAGCTTTTCCCAGCGGAAATACCAGTGTCGTGACCATCTATAACCACGATGAGAACTACAACATGGCTGTGCTCTCCATCAACAAGCAGTCATTAAAGCTTGATGATATAAGCGGTATCGTGATCCCCGAGATAGGTGATTCGGATGCGGTATATGCCGGTATGCCGATAGTAGGTGTCGGAAGTATAGACGGCTCCAACAAAATGGTTGATTACGGATATATAACGAGCGACGGTTATGTTGAATACCTGACCGATTCCTCCATAGAACTTTTTACCACCAGTCTCCTTCACTCACATACGGAAGAGGGTATCGTGGCAGATACTGACGGCAGGGTCATCGGTATCATCACCAGGACTCTGGGCGGCTCGGTAAAGGCCGATATCAACAAATGCATGAAGGTAAACAGCATCATCAAGATAGCCGAAAAGCTCTGCAACGGTGGCAATATGGTATATTGCGGTATCAACCTTGAGAATATCCCTTCGTGGGTATTGAGGGAGAATGAGCTTGAAAACGGCATATATGTCAACAGTGTGGAAGCATCTTCACCCGCATCCGATGCCGGTATACGTAAGGGCGATATCATCACGGCGATAAACGATGTTAAGATCAATGATGTAACGGAATATACCGATTTCCTTATGAATGCGACCGAAAATTCATCCATAAAGGTCGATCTTTACAGGAGTTCAAAGGCTTCCGACAACAATATCACGGTAACGGTAAGACCGATAAATCGCAATAATTAATTATAAAGACAGAAATAAATAGGTAGCAGAAGGAGTAAAGATGAAGTATATTAGTGAATTGCGTGAGGGTGAGATAACTCATGATATATATCTGTGTAAGCAGGTGCAGACACTTGTGGCAAAAACAGGTAAGAGCTATCTGTCCATAATACTTCAGGATAAGACCGGTACGCTTGATGCAAAGGTATGGGATATAACAAGCGGCGGTATTGAAGATTTTGACGCACTTGATTATATCTATGTCGAGGGCGAGGTTACTATTTTCCAGGGGACCATGCAGCTGAAATGCCGCAGGATAAGAAAGTGCCGTGAGGGAGAATATGAACCTTCGGATTATCTGCCTTATTCGAGATTTGACATCGATGTGATGTACAAAAAACTGCTTGAGTACATAGGCCTGGTAAAGGAGAAGCATTTAAGGGCACTTCTTGAGGACCTGTTTATAAATGATGAAGAGCT
>CACYIR010000098.1 GCA_902774525.1 uncultured Lachnospiraceae bacterium | reverse complement strand
CTCGATGTATGAAAGTACAGCATCGTTTATGGAGTCCGAGGTCTGACGGTGGTGGTCGAAAAGCACCTTGGTCTTAGCTATCTCCAAGAGCTCGGGACATTCGGTATAGCCCGGTCTGTTGACGTCCACTATGACAAGTACGGTGTTCTCATCGTAGAGTGCCATGGCCTGCTCGGATGTGACTATCATGTCCGCATACTCGGCAGGTGCCTGGTCGCCGCGGAACCTGTCCACTACCATGCTTATGGAATCGGTCACGTTGTTAAGTATTATATATGCCTTTTTATCAAGGTATTTTACCATCCTGTATACTCCGACAGCCGCACCGAATGCATCGGCATCGGGCATGGAGTGACCCATGATGATGACTTTCTCGTTGTCTTCTATGATCTCGCGGAAGGACTGTGCCTTTACTCTCGCTTTTACACGTGTGCTCTTGCCCACGGATGCGCTCTTGCCGCCGAAGTAGAGGAATTCGTTCTTGTCCTTTATGACTACCTGGTCACCGCCTCTGCCGAGAGCTAAGTCGATAGCCGCATGTGCTGCCTCGTAGCTGTCCGTGTAGGAGTCTGTACCGGTACCGATACCCATACTTACGGTTACCGCCATCTCGTTTCCGATATTTACGTCACGTACCTCGTCAAGTATGGTGAAACGTGCACCTTTAAGCTCCTCTAAGTACTGGTTCTGGAATACTATAAGGTATTTGTCTTTTTCTATCTTCTTTAAGAGTACCTGGTACTCCTGGAAGTACTTGTTGATCTTTCTGTCGATAAGGGCACTTAAGAGCGAACGTCTTACTTCATCTATGCTCTCTAAGGCTTCCTCGTAGTTATCGATATAGAGAAGTGCCACTACCAGCTGCCTGTCGGTTAAGTACTTCTGCAGGCGCAGGATCTCTGTTTCATCATAAAAGAATATGGAAATAAGAACATTGTCCCTGTTTTCCACAATGCTCTTCTTATCCTCGTTCCAGTCGGAATCATCGATATATATGTTTTTGAGCTCCGCACAGTATTTCTTGTCGCCCATCGTAAGATGTACAACGGTCTTTTCTCTGTCAGAAGGAAGGACACTCTTTGTGATCTCGGGGAATATCTGCCCTATGCCCACCTTCAGCTTTATCCTGTCCGGACACATGGCCATAAATTCGTTGTTTGCCGAGAGCAGCCTGCCGTCACCGTCCAGGAGTGCATAAGGTACCGCCATCTCCTTGATCAGGTTTTTCTGGACCTGCCCGTAGCTCGCGCCGAATTTGACCAGTTGTTCATTTATCTGTTCACGCTTGATCAGGATAAATACCACTACTCCTGCCAGATATACCACCAGGAACAGTGTGACTACCCTGCCCGCATTCGTGTCCAGGAAATAAACATATATGTTCATTATGATAAGTATGACAGCCAGATACAGGGGCCACATGATTATGGACCTTATAAAGGGCCGTATCTTTTTATTCTTAAACATATATTCTCCGTTTTGTTTCATGTAAAGACAGACGAGTGATAACCCGTCTTTATTTTTTTCGAATCGAAGTTATTATACTATAGAAGGGCACTTTTGTCAAATTGTGGAAAATTGTCAAAGTATCTCTCAAAAAGCCGAGAGCACCCTCTTATCACAAGGGTGCCCGGCCGTTTTTTTATAATTTATAACATGTTCTTGTTCAATGTCACATCGAAAAGCTTAAAGCGTTTCCCCGGTAACATCAGGATATATCAAGCTCCGGCGGCTCGTCTAAGTTGTTCGAGACATATGCCCCGTTCTTTTTTCTCTGCTTTACGCATTCCGTAAGAAGATACTCTATCTGTCCGTTTACCGAACGGAAGTCATCTTCCGCCCATGCTGCTATGGCATCATAGAGCTTCTCTGAAAGACGCAGCGGTATCTGTTTTTTTTCTGCCATAGTTCTCCCTATTATCTATTATCGTATATTATATTTATTACACCTTATCAGTATAAACTTCCGGTATTTACGATGGGCTGTGCGTCGTGGTTGCCGCAAAGTACTACAAGTAAGTTGGATACCATGGCTGCCTTTCTCTCCTCATCAAGAGTTACCATATTGTTCTGGTTCAGTCTTTCAAGTGCCATTTCTACCATGCCTACCGCTCCGTCTACGATCATCTTTCTTGCATCGATGATGGCTGATGCCTGCTGGCGCTGGAGCATGACTGCCGCGATCTCCTGTGCGTATGCAAGATATGTGATACGTGCTTCCACTATCTCGATACCGGCTATGGCTACCTTCTTCTGGATCTCATCACGGATACGGTTTACCACTACCTCACTCGAGCCGCGGAGTGAACCGTCATCGGCTACTCCGTCGCCTGTGGTATCTACATTGGGCGCTACATCATAAGGGTAGATCCTTACGATATCACGAAGTGCGGAGTCACACTGAAGTGACAGGTACTCTTTGTAGTTATCTACATTAAACACTGCCTTAGCCGTGTCCACAACCTTCCACATAACTGCGATACCGATCTCTACGGGATTACCGAGACAGTCGTTGATCTTCTGCTTGTTGTTGTTAAGAGTCATGATCTTTAAAGATATCTTCTTTGATTCGTTTAAGAATCCTGCTGCGGATACTCCTGTGACTGCCGAAGCAGCAACTCCGAATTTCGACAGTACGCTGCTGCCGTTGGTGCTTACGTCACCGCTCTGGTTGAGCTTTGTGGATGCTGCGGGGTTAAAGCCTACACAGAAGGGATTTACCCAGTAGAAGCCGTCACCCTTTAAAGTGCCCTTATACTTACCGAACAGGGTAAGCACAAGTGCCTCCTGGGGCTTTAAAACCTTAAGGCCTAAGAATACGACCCAGCCGAAAAGCACATAGATAACGCAGACTACCAGTCCTGCAATATAAAGAGGATTAACAACATCCCCTGCTTCAGCAGCTGTCGCAACCTCAACTATGCAGGCTATCATCCCTACAAATGCGCCGATATACAGTACCAATCCGAGTAAAAGCATTGCCATTCCGTTTTTGCTCTTACATATAACTTTTTCTTGCATAATTACCCTCCTTTTATGTGATATCATTTTGATATCTTGAAGATATGATATCATCTTGATATCACTTTGTCAAGTATTTTTTAAAAAGTCGAAAGGGCTGCGGATCAGAGATGTTAAATCCCGTTTCCACAGCCCTTCCGGGGGAGTTACGTAGTACTATTTCATTTATTTTAAAATAAATGAGCGAAGATCATTTGCCCTTCTCGGTTACCGAATTTCTTATCACCATCTGACCCTTAAGCTTTAACGGGCCGTCCGGAGGAAGAGCCTTTTCATTTCCGTTTATAAGATCGACCAGCATCTGTGCCGCCCTGTAGCCGATAGCATACAGAGGAAGCTCATATGTGGTAAGAAGCGGATACAGTGTGGATGCAAGCTCGTGATCGTCAAAGCCTGCTATGGAGATGTCCTTTCCGACTTCCATTCCCATCTCACGCGCTGCCTGATAAGCACCCGATGCCATACGGTCATTCATGCACCAGAGAGCCGTGATACCCTTTTTCAAAATCTTTTTAGCCTGGTTATAACCGCTTTCCCTGTCCCATGCTCCGTAAAGGAGACGGTCCGGGTCAAACAGGATACCCGCATTGAACATGGCACGCTGACAGCCCTTGATACGGGCTATAGTATGATAATTGTCCGATGAACCGGCGATGATGCCTATATCCCTGTGTCCTTTTGAGATAAGGTAGCTTACCATATCATTGGCTCCGGTCTCATCATCGATGATAACACTCTTCTTATCATAATCGGCATATGCATAGGAATATATGGCAGGATACTGAATAAGCTTGGGAACTTTCTTCAGCATACGGCAATGTGCTGCCACATATATGATACCTTCTACCTTGATGGCTTCCATCTGCTGTACCACCGGTTCAAGTATCTTGCACAGTGCGTCCTCATCTTCAATATTGGTATTCTTTAATTTGTAATACATGCGGAGATTCATGAGTATGGGTCTGTAGCCCTGCTGCTCTAAGTACTCAAGAATCATCTCTACTATAAACGGCGAACTGAACTGGCACAGGTCTTCAACTATGATCCCGACGGTACCGGACTTATTGGTACGCATATTCCTTGCATAATAGTTCGGCTGGTATCCTGTTTCCCTTACAGCCTCAAGAACACGCTGCTTCACTTCATCTCCCATGCTGTTCTTTCCGTTCAGCACGTTGGAAACTGTACTCGGAGAAACATTACACATTCTTGCGATGTCTTTTAAAGTTACCATTGCTCCAATTCCTTTCACTTATTTTTCTTCATTTATACTTTTGAATTTATCATCTGTATTGATTATCGTACAAAAATCGTTAAATCTCAATAGGAAACGTATTAAATTTTTCAAAAAAACGATAATTGACAAAATAATACATGCTTTTCAAAAAAATGCAAGGTCCCGTGCGACCCGGGACCCTGCATAAGCGAGGAGTGAAACTGAATTATTTAACAGCTTTCTTTGCGTTAACTTCAACAGTATGCTTCTCTACGTCGAATTTGTAGAGATCCTGGAAATGATAGCTGTCAAGCTTCTTAACCATCTCGTCCCACATCTGGTCAAATTCAGCATCGGTCTCTGCGAAGATCATCTTCCATGATGCATCACAAAGTTCCTGGTTACACTGATTTCTCCAAAGAGCACTATCGGTAGTATCACTTGCAAGTGAAACTGCTACGTTAGGGCTGATAAGGAGCTTGCCGTTGTTCTTCATCCAATCGATAGGCTCAGCTGCGTTGAACTTCTTTGACCATTCCTGTTTGGTCTTTCCGCTTGTAGCCTCTTTATAATGTGACCAGTATCCCTTAGCATAACCTTCACCTGTGTTAGGGTTAGTACTTACAGCACCAACGATCCACTGGTTGATCTTGTTCTCGCCGTCCTGGTATCCTGCTCCGCCGTACTCTGCGGGAACGGGAAGGTTGTCCATGTTAGCGTTCTCATTGATAGCCATGTACTTGCCATCTGATTCAACCTTATATGTGAAGTCCTTGATACCTGCATGCTGATACTCAAGTGCCTCAGGGCTTGCATACCAGTCAAGGAATTCAAGAATTCTCTTATACTTAGCATCGTCTACCTTGCTGCCGATACCCCAGAGACGTCCGCTTCCGTAGTAAGCATCTGCATCTGCGTAGTATAACTGATCCTGTACGGGAACGAAGATGTATGCTGTACCGTCGTTAAGTCTGTCCTGTGTATTCCAAGCGCCTACCTGCCAGCTGTACCACATAAGATACATACGGCCTGCGCCCATCTTACCCCAAACAACGCCCCAATCCTCTGTCTTAGACTCGGGATCAACGAGGCCCATCTGATAACCCTTGTTGAGGAACTTCAGGATCTTGTAGTATCCTGCTGTCTTATCTGTGATAGGTGTGAATGTGTCATCGGGCTTAAGGATCGCGCTACCCTTGATCTTCTCGCCGTACCATGTTGTAAGCTGTACAACGTTAGCGATACCGATCATACCGTCGTTACCATCCCAATCCTTCCAGAGAACGAAAGGATATGCAGGATCGCCTGCATCGTTAGTAGGATGCTTGTCTTTCATCTGCTTTAATACATCAAGAAGGCCATCAAGATCCTTGATCTCGGGTGCGCCTAATTCCTGATAAAGGTCCCAACGAAGAAGAGGACTTGAATAGATAGTATCCTCTGAACGTACGTTAGCTGCTGTGTTGGTCATTTCACAAGGGATAGCGTAGATCTGTCCGTTGTTTCCGGGGAGTGCCTTGTTAACGGTCTCGATCTGACCCTTGTACTGTGAAAGGTTCTTGTAGTTCCAGATATCAGCTGAGATATCCTTGATAAGTCCTGTATCGAGACAGTCATTGAACTCGCCGGGATCAAGGATAACGATATCTCCGAGGTTTTGTGCTGCTGTTCTTGCAGAGTAAACATCCGAACCTACTACCTGAGGAGCAATGATGTTAAGCTTGATATTGAACTTATCCTTAACGATCTTGCCGAACCAGCCTACCTGCTCAACAAGTGCCATTGACAGTAATAAAGCAATTACTTTTTTCATAAATACCTCCTGTAAATGTAGTGCAGCTGCTTTTTGTTTTGCTGCGGTTTATTTGGTAATGACCGGCATCAGCCTTTTACCGCGCCGATCATGATACCCTTGGTAAAGTACTTCTGGAAGAACGGATATACCAGTATGATAGGTGTTACTACGAATATGGTAACCGTCATACGTACAGAAGTTGCAGTGGCTACATGGGCCAGCGAGTCAGCCACCGACGCCGAAGACGAGGTGGAGCTTATGGCCTTGACCGAGTTAGCCGCATTGATATAGTTATAAAGCACATACTGAAGAGTATGAAGCTTGGTATCGGTAACAAGGAGCAGTGTATCCTGGAATGCGTTCCACTGGTTTACCGCCGCAAATATGGCGATGGTAGCCAGTATCGGCTTGATAACGGGACGGATAATGTACCAGAAGATACGCAATGTTCCCGCTCCGTCGAGTTCCGCCGCTTCCTGCAGCTCCTTAGGTACCCCTTCGACGAATGTCTTACACAGGACTATGTAGAACGGATTGACTATCATGGGGAATATATATGCCCAGAAGTTGTTCTGCATGCCTAAGTTAAGCATCGTAAGGTACCAGGGGATGATACCTGCATTAAAATACATGGTAGCTACTATAAACCTGTACCAGAGCTTTCTCTTCCACAAAGTCTCTCTGGTGAACATATATCCCAAGAACGCCGCTATGATAACGGTAAGGATCGTACCGAGGATAGTTCTTTCCAGTGAAACCACAAATGCATGGAAAAGTCCGTCTATCTGGAAAACTCTTCTGTAGTTTTCAAATGTATCTCCTGAGGCAGGAAAATGATCTTTCCCTGATTGCTCAGGTCGTTGTTGCTTATGGTATTGATAAATATATAATAGAAGGGATACAGACATACGAAAGCGAATATCGAATATACTATATAAGTGACAACGCTTATCATCTTGTCGCCGAAAGTGGTCTTATATTTCGGACCCTTGTGCTTAGCGGCAAGCTTTTCAAGCTGCTTTTCCGTCAGCTCCTTCTTTTTCTCTACTACTTCTTCACTCATAACATTCTCTCCCGTTAAATGAATCCTTCGCCTCTGATAAGCTTCGATATTTTATTGGTAAAACCTAAGAGCGTAATACTTATCACAGTCTTTAAGATACTTATCGCGGTAGAAAGTGAATATCCGTTCAACTTCTTAAGGTTATAAACGTAAAGGTCGAGAACCTCGATGTAATCCCTGTTGAATGCGTTCTGGAATACGTAGTACTGTTCCATACCGTTTGACAGGAAGTTGGCCAGGTTCAGCATGACAAGTACAAAGTACGTAGGAAGTATGCTCGGCAGTGTGATATGCCGGATGATCTGCATTCGCGAGGCTCCGTCTATACGCGCCGCCTCGTTCAGTTCTTCGTCTATGCCCGTGATCGCGGCTATGTACATGATCGCGGCCCAGCC
>CACYIR010000097.1 GCA_902774525.1 uncultured Lachnospiraceae bacterium | reverse complement strand
AGTCAAAAAGATAAGTCAACCACAGAATTGTGGATAAAAAAGCCCCGAAAGGCCTTTTGGACCTTACGGGGCTTAAAATCAATATCAAATTGTGTATATCAATTATTCATTGATAACTCTAGGTACATAAGAGGTATGAAGGATCTCATGTGCCTTGTGGCTGCCGGGCTCGCCGAAGAACTCAGCATATACCTTCTTGATGGACTCATTCTCATGTGAGAAACGAATTGTATTAGCCTCATCGATAGAGTAAAGAGCCTTGGCACGGAGTGCTCTGATATCTTCAAAGTTTCTGATAGATGCGCAAACCTGAGGCTGACCGCCGCCGTTTACACAACCGCCGGGACATGCCATGATCTCGATGAAGTGATACTGCTTCTCACCTGACTTAACCATGTCAAGTACCTTACGTGCATTTGCAAGACCTGAAGCAACAGCGATGTTAACCTTGATGCCTGCTACATCGTAAGTAGCTTCCTTGATACCTTCAGTACCACGAACCTCGTTAAATACGATAGGAGAATCATTCTTCTCACCGGTAAGCTTCCAAACAACTGTACGGAGAGCTGCCTCCATAACACCGCCGGTAGCACCGAAGATAACTGCTGCACCTGAGCCCTCTCCCAACGGATCGTCAAATCCTTCATCGGGAAGGTTGCAGAAATCAATACCATACTTCTGGATAAGTCTTCCAAGCTCTCTGGTGGTGATAGAGATATCAACATCAGGAACGCCTGCTGCAGACTGATCGGGACGTCCGATCTCGAACTTCTTTGCTGTACAAGGCATAACGCTGACAGAAACGATGGACTTAGGATCTAATCCCATCTTCTCTGCGTAGTATGTCTTAAGTGTAGCACCGAACATCTGCTGAGGAGACTTACAAGTACTAAGGTTAGGGATCATATCAGGATAGTAGTGCTCACAGAACTTGATCCATCCGGGTGAACATGAGGTGATCATAGGAAGTACGCCACCGTTCTGTACTCTCTGGATAAACTCTGTACCCTCTTCCATGATCGTAAGGTCTGCTGAGAAGTTGGTATCAAATACCTTGTCAAAGCCCATACGACGAAGAGCTGCTGCCATCTTGCCTTCTACATTTGTTCCGATAGGATATCCGAACATCTCGCCAAGACCTGCACGAACTGCAGGAGCGGTCTGTACGAATACATGCTTCTCGGGATCGTTAAGTGCTGCAATAAGGTCGTCTGTGTAATCCTTCTCATAAAGAGCACCTGTAGGACAAACTGCGATACACTGTCCACAGCATACACATGATGTCTCTGCAAGGCCAACCTCGAATGCAGAACCGATATTGGTCTTGAAACCTCTCTCGTTAGCTCCGATAACTGCTACACCCTGGCACTTCTCGCATACTGCTACGCAGCGACGGCAAAGGATACACTTAGAATTATCACGGAACATATGAGCTGCGGTTCCATCGATCTCAGACTCATTCATAACACCTGCATAAAGGTTTTCGTCTTCAACGCCATACTGCTTGCAGAGCTTCTGAAGCTCGCAGTTGCCTGAACGTACACATGAAAGACAGCTCTTGTTATGATCTGAAAGGATGAGCTGTAAGGTCTTCTTACGTGACTTTAAAACCTTAGGTGAATTTGTCCAAACTTCCATACCCTCGTTGATGGGGTATACACATGAAGCAACGAGTGAACGTGCACCCTTTACTTCTACAACACAGATACGGCAAGCACCGATTTCATTGATGTCCTTTAAGTAACAAAGTGTGGGGATATCGATTCCGTTGTACTTTGCTGCCTGGAGGATGGTTGAACCGGCAGGTGCCTTACAATCCATGCCATTTATCTTTAAATTAATATCTGCCATTATTCTGTCCTCCTGATCACTTCTTTGAAATAGCCTTGAACTTACATGTAGCCATACAAGCACCGCACTTCACGCACTTAGCGGGATCGATTGCCATAGCGGGCAGCTTCTTTCCGGGTGCGATGTAGTCTGTCTTGGAAATAGCATTTCCGGGACACTGCTTAGCACACATGCCGCAGCCGATACATTTCTCTTTGTCGATAGTGAAGCTTAAGAGATCCTTACATACGCCTGCAGGACACTTCTTATCAACAACGTGAGCAACGTACTCGTCTCTAAAGTAACGAAGTGTTGAAAGAACAGGGTTGGGAGCTGTCTGACCAAGGCCGCAGAGAGCGTTGTCCTTGATGTAGTAACAGAGCTCTTCCATCTTGTCAAGATCTTCCAATGTTCCCTTACCCTTTGTGATCTTGTCAAGCATCTCATACAGACGCTTTGTACCGATACGGCAAGGTGTACACTTACCACAGGACTCATCTACGGTAAACTCAAGGAAGAACTTAGCGATATCAACCATACAGTTATCTTCGTCCATAACGATAAGTCCGCCTGAACCCATCATGGAACCGATAGCGATAAGGTTATCATAGTCGATCGGAACATCGAGATGTTCTGCAGGGATACATCCGCCTGAAGGTCCGCCTGTCTGAGCAGCCTTGAACTTCTTGCCGTTAGGGATGCCGCCGCCGATCTCTTCTACGATCTCACGAAGAGTTGTTCCCATAGGAACCTCAACAAGACCGGTGTTCTTGATCTTTCCGCCGAGAGCGAATACCTTGGTACCCTTACTCTTTTCGGTACCCATGGATGCAAACCACTCAGCGCCGTTAAGGATGATCTGTGCTACGTTAGCATAGGTCTCAACGTTGTTAAGGATGGTAGGTCTCTCAAACAGACCCTTAACTGCAGGGAAAGGAGGACGGGGACGAGGCTCACCGCGGTTACCCTCGATAGAGGTCATAAGGGCGGTCTCTTCACCACATACGAATGCACCTGCACCAAGTCTTAACTCTATATCAAAATCAAATCCTGTTCCAAAGATATCTTTTCCAAGTAAGCCGTACTCTCTTGCCTGTCCGATAGCGATGTTCAGACGCTGTACAGCGATAGGGTACTCAGCACGTACGTAAATATAACCCTGTGAAGCACCGATAGCATATCCTGCGATAGCCATAGCCTCGAGCACTGCATGAGGATCGCCTTCAAGAACCGAACGGTCCATGAATGCACCGGGGTCACCCTCGTCAGCGTTACAGCAAACATACTTCTGTCCGCCGTCCTGAACAAGGTTACGAGCCAGCTGCCACTTCTTACCGGTAGGGAAGCCGGCACCGCCACGTCCGCGAAGACCGGAATCAAGGATAACCTGGATAACTTCCTCGGGAGTCATGCTGGTAAGTACCTTACCAAGTGCCTCATATCCGCGGGTACCGATGTACTCATCGATGTTCTCGGGATTGATAACACCACAGTTACGAAGAGCGATACGATGCTGCTTCTTATAGAAATCTGTATCTGCAAGAGACTTGATACCCTCATCGGTAACTGTCTCCTCATATACGAGACGCTTAACTACTCTACCCTTTACTAAGTGCTCTGAAACGATCTCAGGGATATCCTCATCCTTAACCATCGAATAGAAAACAGCCTCAGGGTAAACGATCATGATAGGACCTAATGCGCAAAGTCCGTGACAGCCGGTCTGAACTACGGATACTTCCTTATCAAGACCTGCTTTTGCAATCTCAGTGCGCAGTGTTTCCATAATCTTCTGACTTCCAGAGGAAGTACAGCCGGTTCCACCGCATACTAATACATGTGAACGATACATTTTATACCTCCTCTGAAATTATAAAGTAGTAGAATTTAAAGTATATTCCTTAATAGGTGAGCCGCCGTTTAAGTGACGGTTAACAACCTCTAAAGCCTTATCGGGTGTCATCTTAACATATGTAACCTTCTCCTTGCCGGGCTCATATACTTCAACTATGGGCTCATACTGGCAAAGACCGATGCAGCCTGTCTGTGTAACTGCTACCTTATCGAGCTTCTTCTCTGCTACAGCCTCAGCTAAGGTGTTAAGTACCGGACGAGCGCCGCTTGCGATACCGCAGGTAGCCATACCGACAACTACTCTTGTCTGGTCGCTGTCTTCGCTACGAAGAGCAACAGACCCCTGCATTTTTTCTCTTATTGCCTTTAATTCTTCAAGAGACTTCATTTTGTTCCTCCTATATAATAATATTGGTACAGTTTTTATAAATCAGAATTCCTGCCCTGCATTTACCTCTGCGGTATTTTCCTTTAAAAAATCCCTGATATACTCAGATACCTCCGGTTCGTTAAAAGAAACATCTCCGCCGAGTATCTCCTTAAATTCCCTCGTATCAAGCGTAAACTCTGCATCATCCACCTTGTAACGGTATACCAGATCCATGTCCCCGCTCTGTGTGACCAGCATGTGTACCGTCGAGACCATATCTCCGAGCGGCATGCGGTCAATGCTCGAAAGCACAAACACACAGGTGACCGTAGTCCCTATATTCTTTTCGGAAACTATATCAAAGCTTCCTCCGGTGCTCTCTGCAGCCATCTTAAAGAACGGGACCCCGAGTCCTACCTTTCTGGTGGTACGGGTGGTATAAAACGGATCTGTCACCGCTTCTACCTGTTCTTTTGTCATTCCGCATCCGTCATCCTCAATGATAACGGTAAGTGTGTCAGCCTTGGTATCTATAAGACACGAAAGCTTCGTGAGCTTTGCACCCGCTTTTACGGAATTCTGCGCTACATCGAGGATATTAAGTGAGATTTCAGGCATCATATGGAATCACCTAATTATTAGTTGTATTTCGCAAGTATCTCATCGATCTTGTCAACTGTCATCTTGCCGTATACATCATCATTGATAGTCATAACGGGAGCAAGTCCGCATGCACCTACGCAGCGGCAAGCCTCAAGTGAATACTTTCCGTCGGGAGTACACTCTCCACCCTGGATACCGAGCTTCTCGATAAGCTTATCATAGATGTCGCCTGAACCTTTAACATAGCAGGCAGTACCTAAACATACTGAAATCTTGTACTTTCCCTTGGGATAAAGTGAAAACTGAGCATAGAATGTAACGATACCGTAGATTTTCTCGATCGGAACGTTCATTACATCGGAAATGATCTTTTGTACCTCGTAAGGAAGGTACCCGTAAATATCCTGAGCCTTCTGTAAGATGGGCATAAGGCAGCCCTTCTCATCCTTTAACTCAGCGATAACCGCACGAAGCTTAGCCTCTTGCTCCGGCGTGCCATTGAAAGGGATGTTCTTTTTAGAACCCATTTTCAAACCTCCTTGAAAATATGATTGGCGAAGCCTATCCCCTCCTTTGGTGCATAAGGGCGCACGTAAAGAAGGCGAGTCTCCGCAGTTAAACTCATTTTAACATATTTTTGCAACAAAATCAATAAACATTTTCCACAAAAAAAGAAAGTAAAAAAACGAATTCCGGTAATAATTGTTTGATATTTTTTGAACTTTATGATATATTGTTAATATAATTCATGAGCAAACAGCTTTAGCGGATTAGGAATATTCATTTCAGAAAGGGAAACTATATGACAATCAATGACGTACAGACAATTTTACACGGCAGATTTATATGCGGAGAGGAGCATGCGGAAAGGGAGATCCACTCGGCGTGCGGCTCTGATATGATGAGCGACGTGCTCGCATTCGTTAAGGATCAGGCAGTTCTTCTTACCGGTCTCTGCAATCCCCAGGTTATCAGGACCGCTGAGATGATAGATATATACTGTATAGTCTTCATCCGCGGTAAAAAGCCCACTGAGGAAATGATAGAGATGGCAAAGGAACGCGATATCGCCATCATCTGTACCGACCACAGGATGTTCAATGCCTGCGGTATGCTCTACGACAATGGCCTTAGAGGAGGTAAACCGTATTGAGCGATTCTTTAAAACTACAATATGTAATCTCCGACGAAGATTTTACACGTGCCGGTGAAGCATCCGGTGATGTAAAGGCCAAGTTAAAGATGATGGGCGTAAACCCCGAGGTTATCCGTAAGGTTTCCATAGCCATGTATGAGGGTGAGATCAATATGGTCATCCATGCTAACGGCGGTGTAATTGACGTCATCATCACAACCAAGGATATAACAATGATCCTTAAAGATAAAGGTCCCGGCATCAAGGACGTGGATCTCGCCATGCAGGCAGGTTACTCGACAGCCTCCGAAAATGTAAGAGCTCTCGGCTTCGGTGCCGGCATGGGGCTGCCAAATATGAAGAAATATTCGGATGAAATGAACATTGAAACCGAAATAGGAGTCGGAACCACTGTAACAATG
>CACYIR010000096.1:6273-8166 GCA_902774525.1 uncultured Lachnospiraceae bacterium | reverse complement strand
TCATAATAATAAACTGATAATGTTAAACCACATACTTATACAATTTAATATTATACCACAAACAGGTGAGATATGCTATATTTTTTTCAAGATACAGTTAGAGAAATAGCATATCACAAATCATATTACTCTTGTGTATTTTTAACAAAAAAGTTATAATTATATCAAAAATAATAAAAAATGATAAAAAACTGACCAAATCTCCCGGTTAGTTTTTTTCTATCATTTTTGTTATACTTCTTGTATTTTATAATTTTATATTGTATAGTCAGATTAGTTATAGAAAAGAAAAATGTTATGGAACTCAAATATATCAAGGAGGACCCTTGGAAGATTTTAATATCGAGCTTGCAGGCATTCCTTTAAAAATAAAATGCAGGCACATAGAAAATCTGGAATTTTTTGACGGATATTATACAGATAAAATTCCCGAGTTCACCATCGAACCGACAGATGAGATGATTCGCAGCGTCCAGACCGATTTTGATCATATGAATGCAGCAGAAGGACAATTAATAGTCAATTATGCAGAGAGTTTTCTCGAAAATAATGCTATTCATATTCTGACGGTTGAGAAATTATTGGAATACAATGTACTGATGCTTCACGGTTCTGCACTTGCAATAGATGGCAAAGGAATCATCTTTACCGCAAAGAGCGGTACCGGCAAAAGCACTCATACAAGACTTTGGCGTGAAGTGTTTGGTTCAAGAGTACTAATGGTTAATGACGATAAACCACTGATCCGTGTTGACGAGGCTAAAATATACGGTACACCATGGAATGGAAAACATCATCTTAGTTGCAACATTTCCGTTCCGTTAAAAGCTATAGTTAAACTTGAACGGGCAACAGAAAACACAGTTGTGCCGGCAAGTGTAAAAGATGCATTAACCACTATGATGAAGCGGGGTCATATTCCTGCTGAGCAAAGACAAAAAACGCTTCTAATGGATTTATATATCAGACTGATAAACAGTGTTCCTTTTTACAATCTGGAATGCAATATGGATCCCGATGCCGCCAGAGTAGCTTATAACACATTAATCGCCCAGAATACAAAAATTTAAAAAGTATTTATAGAGTTAGTAATAACTGTATATATAAATCATTAGACAAAAAGGAGGTGACACAAATGAAGAAAACCTATGTAACTCCGGATATTGAAAAGCTTGACCTCAATGAGACAGCTTGTTGGGACGAGTATGAAATCAAAGAGATTCTTTCATCTACAGGTGAAGTTATCGGAACAGAAAAAATCAAAAAGGAAAAATCTCAACAACCTTGCTGTTACGGTTGGGGTGGGTGGATTTATAAATAATTTCCCCTTCCTTGAATTATGTCGAGCTGCTTAAGTAATTTAAATATTTCGGCATAATTAAAGAAAAATGTCTTTTATAAGGGTTTCCCATAGAGGAAACCCTTATTTTTTCTATAGCCCCGTTCATCTTTCTCCTCTCTTGCAACTCCCTAAACATTTCTCATAATATTTACCTAATCCCCCTCCCAAAATATTTTATCTTTTGTCAATTTCCCCATATTGACTTGCCACAAACTCTATGCTACAATGTCTTTGTTCTTTTTTGACAGATTATTACTTATATATAAGAAGTTTTTTTAATGTAAGAGGTTCAAAATGAAAAAAGTCGGCATCATCATGGGAAGTAAAAGCGATCTTCCCAAGCTCGAAAAGGCAGTAGATATCTTAAAGAGATTCGAGGTACCTTACGAGGTACATGTATTTTCCGCACACAGGACGCCCGTAGAAGCAAGGGATTTCTCCGTAAATGCCAGAGCCAACGGCTTCGGAGTTATCATAGCCGCTGCCGGGATGGCTGCACACTTGGCAGGAGCTATAGCAGCCAATACCACCATACCCGTTATCGGCATACC
>CACYIR010000096.1:0-6268 GCA_902774525.1 uncultured Lachnospiraceae bacterium | reverse complement strand
GGCGGTATGGACGCACTTCTTTCCACGGTACAGATGCCCTCCGGCATACCGGTTGCGACCGTTGGCATAGACGGCTCCTCCAATGCCGCATTGCTTGCTATCGAAATCTTATCGCTTAATGATGATACCCTTGCAGATAAACTGGATAAAGAGCGCAAAGCCAATTCAGAAAAAGTTTTAAATGCAAATACAGAAGTTGCCATGGTCTGACCATGACAACTTCTTGGTGTTTTTATAAATCAATCATATGGAGGAAAACCCATGAACAACAGTTTCAGCGAAAGCTACAAGGCTGCCGGCGTTGACATCACCGCAGGCTACAAGGCAGTGGAGCTCATGAAGAGCAGCATCGCCAGGACCAAAACATCCGAAAGCACACCCGATATAGGAGGCTTCGGAGGACTCTTTGTACCGGATATGGCCGGCATGAAGGAGCCCGTGCTCGTCAGCGGCACAGACGGTGTAGGCACCAAGATCAAGATCGCTTTCCTTATGGATAAGCATGATACCGTCGGTATCGACTGCGTGGCAATGTGTGTCAACGACATCATCTGCTGCGGCGCACGTCCCATGTTCTTCCTTGACTATATCGCATGCGGCAAGAACATCCCCGAGAAGATCGCTGCTATCGTATCAGGCGTAGCTGAAGGCTGTGTTCAGGCAGGCTGTGCACTTATCGGCGGCGAGACAGCCGAGCATCCCGGCCTTATGCCCGCAGAGGAATACGACCTTGCAGGCTTCTCCGTAGGTATCGTGGATAAAGAAAAAGTAGTTGACACCGCAAAGCAGAAAGCAGGCGACGTAGTTATCGCACTTCCTTCCACCGGTGTTCATTCAAACGGTTTCTCCTTAGTCCGTAAAGTATTTAACATTGACCATACAGACCTGTACATCCCGATCCCCGAGCTTGGCGGCAAGGGACTCGGCGAGACACTCCTCACTCCTACCAAGATATATGTTAAGCCTATCTTAGAGCTCTTAAAACAGGTAGAGGTTAAGGGTATCTCCCACATCACAGGCGGCGGTTTCTACGAGAATATCCCGAGAAGCATCAGAAAGGGCCTCGGCGCACGCATCAAAAAGGACGATGTCCGCGTGCTTCCTATCTTTAAGCTTCTTGCAAAAGAAGGCAACATCAATGAGCATGACATGTTCAACACCTTCAACATGGGTGTCGGCATGAGCGTGATCGTTGCTCCCGAAAATGTAGACAAGGCTATCGAAACCTTAAAGGCAAACGACATCGATGCATATGTTATCGGCGAGCTTGCTGAAGGTATCGAAGGTGTAGAACTTATCTGATTGAAAGGACTCAAATATGGCAAAAACCAAGATCGCCGTCCTCGTATCAGGTGGCGGCACCAACCTACAGGCTTTGATAGATGCCGAAAAAGCAGGTAATATCCCCCACGGAGAGATAGCGTTGGTAGTTGCGAGCAAGCCCGGCGTATTTGCCCTGGAACGTGCTGCAAAAGCAGGTATCCCCTCCGGTGTGGTTGAAAGAAAGTCATATCCCGACAAAGCTTCTTTCGAAGCAGCCTTACTTGACGTACTCGAACAGCACGGGATACAGATGATAGTGCTCGCAGGATTTATGCTGGTGCTCTCGGCAGATTTCATCAGGCACTTTGAGAACAGGATGATAAATGTCCACCCCGCTCTCATCCCCTCATTCTGCGGAGACGGTTTCTACGGACTGCATGTCCATGAGGCAGCACTTAATTACGGCGTAAAAGTTACCGGTGCTACCGTTCATTTCGTAAATGAAGTGACCGACGGCGGAAAGATAATCCTGCAGAAAGCTGTGGACGTACTCGACGGTGACACTCCCGAGATACTTCAGAAAAGAGTCATGGAGCAGGCCGAATGGATAATACTTCCCCAGGCAGCCGAGATTGTGGCTAAGCAATTAAGTGAGGCGTAACCACCATTACAAGTACCACCTCACCCGTCCCTTTGGGACACCCTCCCCTCAAGGGGAGGGCAAAAAAAACAATAAGGAGAACAACAATGTCCGAAGACAGAACAAAATACATATCCCCGCTTTCAACACGTTATGCAAGCGACGATATGCAGTACATATTCAGTGAAGAATTCAAATTCCGTACATGGAGAAAGCTCTGGATCTCCCTTGCAAGATCAGAGAAAAAATTAGGCCTTAACATCACCGATGAGCAGGTGGCAGAGCTTGAAGCACACGCTACAGACATCAACTTTGATGTGGCTAAGGAAAGAGAAAAGATAGTACGTCACGACGTTATGTCCCACGTATACGCATACGGACAGCAGTGCCCTAAGGCAGAGCCCATCATCCATCTTGGTGCTACCTCCTGCTACGTAACAGACAACACCGACGTTATCGTTCTCCGCGAGGCATCAAAGCTTGTTTTAAAGAAAGCAGGACAGGTTATAAAGAACCTGGCAGAATTCGCTGAAAAATATAAGGCACTTCCCTGCTTAGCTTACACCCATCTTCAGCCCGCACAGTTAACAACTGTAGGAAAGCGTGCAACCTTGTGGCTCAACGAACTCCTTATGGACGTAGAGAACCTCGAGTTCCAGATGGGAAGACTTAAGCTTTTAGGCTCTAAGGGTACCACCGGTACCCAGGCAAGCTTCATGGAGCTCTTCGAGAATGACGAAGCAAAGGTAAAAGAGCTTGAAGCACTTATCGCTGCAGACCTCGGATTTGAAGCATGCATGCCCGTGTCCGGACAGACCTATTCCCGTAAGCTTGATTCATTCTTCCTTAATGTACTCTCCGGCTTCGCCCAGAGCGCATACAAGTTTACTCAGGACTTACGTATCCTTCAGTCATTTGAAGAGATGGAAGAACCTTTCGAGAGTACACAGATTGGTTCATCAGCTATGCCTTACAAGAGAAATCCTATGAGAAGCGAACGTATCGATGCACTTGCACGTTACGTCATCATAGATTCACTTAACCCCGCTATGACCTCCGCTACCCAGATGTTTGAAAGAACTCTGGATGACTCGGCAAACAAGCGTATCAGCGTTGCAGAAGCATTCCTTGCAGTAGACGCTATATTAAATATCTATATCAACATCTCCTCAGGACTTGTTGTATATGATAAGGTCATCACCCGCAGAGTTATGGAGAAGCTGCCCTACATGGCTACAGAAAACATCATGATGGAGTCAGTTAAGCGCGGCGGCGACCGTCAGGAGCTTCATGAGAGACTCCGTGTTCACTCCCATGCTGCAGCAGCAGGCGTAAAGCTTGAAGGCAAGCCCTGCGACCTCATCGACCGTATCGCAGCTGACCCTGCATTTAAGCTCTCCGATGACGAGCTCCGTGCAAACCTCGATCCCGCAAAGTACACCGGACGTTCCGTTTCCCAAGTTGAGGAGTTCTTAAGAGACTTCGTTCAGCCCGTACTTGACAGGATCTACGAAGCACCGGTTGAGAGCGTATTGAATGTTTAAAGAAAGGAATACCAAAATGGCAGAAGAAATCGAATTCCGTTATGACACACAGCTTCTCATCGAAGGCAAGGACCTTGATGAGGACGTTATCACAGATTACATCACCGCTAACCTTGTAGGTGACTGCTTACTCGCAGTTGGCGACGAAGACCTTATAAAGGTACATTTCCATACAAATGAGCCCTGGAAGCTCCTTGAGTACTGTGCTTCCATCGGCGAGATATACGACATCGTAGTTGAAGATATGATCCGTCAATCTAAAGGTCTCCATGGTTAATACAAGGCCATGGCTTCCCCTTGAGGGGAAGCTGTCAGCTTTAGCTGACTGATGAGGTGTAACCTACAATAAAAAAGGAGAAACAATATGTCACAGCAGACTGTAGCCGTTATCGGCTCCGGCGGCAGAGAGCACGCCATCATTAAAGCTATAAAGAAAAGTCCTCTTGTTTCCAAAATCTACTGTCTCCCCGGCAACGGCGGTATTGCGGCAGATGCCGAATGTGTAAGCATCGGCGTTATGGAAACACAGAAAATCGTAGACTTCTGTAAGGAAAAAGCTATCGATTTCGTGATCGTGGCACCTGACGATCCCTTAGCAGCAGGCACAGTTGATGCATTAAACGCTGCAGGATTTAAGTGCTTCGGACCTAAGAAGGACGCCGCTATCATAGAGAGCAGCAAGATTTTCTCCAAGAATCTGATGAAGAAATACGGTATCCCCACAGCTGCTTACGAAGTATTTACCGAATCCGCAAAAGCTATCGAGTATCTTAAGACTCAGGATATGCCCATCGTTATAAAGTGTGACGGCTTAGCTCTCGGAAAAGGCGTTATCATCGCTGAGACTTTAGACGAAGCCATAGAGGCAGTCAAAGAAATGATGGACGGAGGTAAGTTCGGTGCAAGCGGTGCCAACGTAGTCATCGAGGAATTCATGACCGGGCCTGAGGTAACCGTACTCTCCTTCACCGACGGCAACGTAGTCATCCCCATGGTATCGTCCATGGACCACAAGCGTGCCCATGACAATGACGAAGGCTTAAATACCGGAGGTATGGGAACAGTAGCTCCCAACCCCTACTATACAGAGGCTATAGCAAAAGAGTGTATGGAGAAGATCTTCCTTCCCACCATCAAGGCTATGAATGCCGAAGGCAGAACCTTCAAGGGATGCCTCTACTTCGGACTTATGCTTACCCCCAAGGGACCTAAGGTTATCGAATACAACTGCCGTTTCGGCGATCCCGAGACACAGGTAGTATTACCTCTCCTTGAGTCTGACCTCTTTAAGATTATGGTTGCTACAGCAGACGGCACCTTAGCAGATACCGAGGTTAAGTTCTCCGATAAGTCGGCATGCTGTGTAATCTATGCAACAAAGGGCTATCCCGAGAAGTACGAGAAGGGCCTTCCCATGACACTTCCGGATGCAGATGCGTTTGCAGCCCGCACTTCCACTGTATCCGATGCCCTCATATATGTGGCAGGCGCAAAGAAAGCCGAGGACGGAAGCCTCCTTTCTAACGGCGGCCGCGTACTCGGCATCACTACAGTAGCTGACACCTTAAAAGATGCAGTAGCTGCTTCATATGCACTTACCAAAGAAGTAAAATTTGACGGTGGTTTCTACCGTAACGATATCGGAGCAAGAGCTTTAAAAGCACTGAAATAATAACAACAAAACCAATTTAAATAAATGGGGATTTTCTTCTGATTGAGAAATCAATCAGAGAACCGTCCCTCTGATTGAAAAAAAGGAGCTAACCATGGTTTACAGAATTTATGTTGAGAAGAAAACAGGACTTGACCTTGAAGCTAAGTCTTTAAAGTCCGACATTAAGTCCCTGCTTCAGATCAAGGGCGTAGAAAAAGTACGCTTATTTAACCGTTACGACGCAGAAGGTCTTTCCGAAGAGCTTTTTGAAAAAAGCTGCAAGACCGTTTTTGCAGAGCCTCAGCTGGATGATATCTATTCAGAGGAAGAGTTTGCAGGCATCAAAAATAGTGCAGACAGGATTTTCGCGGTAGAATACCTGCCCGGACAGTTTGATCAGCGTGCAGATTCGGCAGCACAGTGTATTCAGATCATCTCTCAGGCAGAGCGTCCTGCTGTACATTCAGCAAGAGTATATATCATCGAAGGCAGCATCTCGGATGACGAGTTCGCAGCCATCAAGCATCACGTTATCAACCCCGTAGAGGCAAGGGAAGCAAAGCTTGACACCTTTGAGACCTTAAAGGTCGTATATGAATGCCCTACCACAGTTGAGACCATGGAAGGCTTTATAGATTTAGATAGAGCAGGCCTCGAGGCACTTGTCGGCAGACTGGGACTTGCGATGGATATCGACGATATCACCTTCTGCCAGGATTACTTCAAGAAGGAAAAGAGAAATCCTACCATCACCGAGATCAGGATGATCGATACCTACTGGTCCGATCACTGCCGTCACACCACATTCCTTACCACCATCGACAGCGTCACCTTCGAGGACAAGGAACTTCAGGAGGCTTACAACAATTATATTAATCTCCGTAAGGAGCTCGGACGTACCAAACCCGTAAACCTTATGGATATCGCGACCATCGGCGCAAGATACTTAAAAGCAAAGGGCAAACTCCCCAAGCTTGATGAATCCGAAGAGATCAACGCTTGTACCGTAAAGATCGACGTCGATGTGGACGGCGAGACAGAAAAATGGCTCCTTTTATTTAAGAACGAAACTCACAACCATCCTACAGAAATAGAGCCCTTCGGTGGTGCCGCTACCTGTATCGGCGGAGCTATCCGTGATCCCCTTTCGGGACGTTCATACGTATA
>CACYIR010000095.1 GCA_902774525.1 uncultured Lachnospiraceae bacterium | reverse complement strand
TACCGATGTTAAGAAGTTTTTCGACTATGTGGAGAAATATAAGGTTACTTCCATTCTTATGCCTCCCGCAGCAGTCAGGATGATACTTTTACTGGCGGCCAAGAATCTCGCCAAGTATTCGGACCAGCTGCATCATATCCATACCGGTTCGGCGGCATTCCCCGCGGCCGATAAGGATAAGCTGTGCGAGATACTTCCCAACACAAGGCTTTATTTTGCGTACGGGTCTTCCGAGGCAGGCTGTGTTTCGATGTATGATTATTCGAAGAACCGCGGTCTTATCAGCTGCGTAGGTAAGCCCAACAAGAATGCGAATATTTTTATAGTGGATGATAACCGCAATCCCATAAAGTCTTCCAAGGAGAACCAGGGTCTCATAGCCATCTCCGGCGGCATGGTCATGCAGGGATATTATAATGCTCCCGAGCTTACCGAGGGTGTGCTCAAGGACGGCGTGGTATATACCAACGATATAGGTTATATCGATGATGAGGGTTATGTATACATGCTCGGAAGAAAGGGCGATGTTATAAATATCGGCGGACTGAAAATAGCTCCGACCGAGGTGGAGAATGTAGTGCTCCGTTACCCTGATATAGCCGACTGTGCATGCTTTGCCGTTGAGGACAGGATGGGTGGCGTGGTGCCCAAGCTGAATGTAGTGATGAAGAAGGGCTGCGAGCTTGATACTGCAGCACTCCGCGCACATATGGCCAAGCACCTGGAAGCGTTCAAGATACCGAAGCAGATAGTTAAGGTGGATGAGCTTCCGAAGACTTCCAACGGGAAGCTTGACAGGAAGAATCTAAAATAAGCTATCCAGATATTATAAAGTATTACACCTCATCCGCCCCTTCGGGGCACCTTCCCCTCGAGGGGAAGGCTGTTGAGGGATAATATATATATGAAAGGGAAAAGATATGTTAGACAGAATTATTGAAATCCTCCAGGGTATCCGTGATGATATTGATTATTATTCGGAAGATTCCCTGATCGATGACGGTCTCCTTGATTCATTCGATATCGTAGGCCTTGTGAGCGAGCTTAAGGACGAGTTCGATATCGATATCATCATTGATGACCTCACTCCCGCCAACTTTAACAGTGCCGAGAGCATCTGTGCTCTGGTAAAGAAGCTTCAGGACGAGGACTGACGGCAGAGTATATTCTGTAACAGGATATAAATGAATCTTTTATAAGGTTTAATACTTCTTTTTCAGGGAGAGAAGTATTAAGCCTTATAGTTGTGTGTATGAATTTGGAGAAACTTTATGGCTTTGACATCATTTAACTTCTTATGCTTCCTGGCAGTGGTGCTGGTACTTTATTATATAGTACCGAAGCGTTTCCAGTGGATGCTGCTGCTTGTGGCGAGCTATGCTTTTTATCTGTACAGCGGAGTGGCACAGGTATTTTTCTTGCTTGGAACGACGCTTGTAACCTACGGCTCCGGTATGCTCATGCAGAAGCGCAGGAACAGGTATAAGGCAGAACTTTCGGCAGAGCCTTCCATGGAGAAGGAGAAAAAGCAGGCATTAAAGAAAAAGACTGCAGCGGATATCCATAAGATACAGGTGCTGACCGTAGTACTCGATCTGGTGGTGCTTGCTGTTGTTAAGTATTCCGATTTTGCGATCAAAAACATCAATGATGTCATAAAGGCACTGGGCGGCAGCAAGGATGCACTCCCCGGGCTTAATCTTATAGTACCTCTTGGTATTTCTTTCTATACATTTATGGCGATGGGTTATGTCATAGATATAGGAAGGGGTAAGTACGAGGCAGAGAAAAATCCGGCGAAGCTGGCTCTGTTCCTTTCGTTCTTCCCTTCGATAGTGCAGGGTCCCATTAGCCGTTTTGATGATGTGGGTAAAAAGCTCGTTGAACAGCATAAGCTGAATTACGAGAACATCACCTACGGAGCGCAGCTTATCATGTGGGGCTTTTTCAAGAAGCTTGTCATAGCCGACAGGGTGGCTCCGGTCGTTTCTGAGATTTTTTCCGTAAAGATGTTTGACAAGCTGTCGGGAACCACGATGTTTTTCGGCATGCTCTGCTATGCGGTGCAGATATACTGTGACTTCTCCGGCGGTATCGATATCACACGCGGTGTGGCTCAGATGATGGGTATAGAGCTTCCTCTTAACTTCGAGAGACCGTACTTTTCGACATCGGTAGCCGAGTATTGGAGAAGATGGCATATCACTCTGGGCGCATGGATGAGAGAGTACGTATTCTACCCCATCATGCTTTCAAAGCCCATGTCCAAGCTCAGCAAAAAGGTTAAGGACAAGCACGGACAGAAGGCGGCTAAATACGTCCCTTCGGTCATTACACCGTTTATAGTATTTATCCTTATAGGTATCTGGCACGGTGCAAACTGGAGATATGTGGCATTCGGTCTGTATAATGCCGTGATAGTGGCAGGAAGCGTGGCACTGGAGCCCGTATTTAAAAAGATGGCCGAGAAGCTCCATATCAATACGGAGAGCAAGGGCTGGAAGGTATTTAAGATAGTTAGAACTTTCCTTATATTAGGTATATCTAAGATACTGGTCAAGGCAGCAAGCCTTAAGATGGCTTTAAAGACCATCGTTAAGATATTTACGAGCTTTAATCTTGCTTTCGGAAGCGAAATGGTGAAGTACGGATTTGACTTAGGCTATAAGAACAACATCGTACTCGGTCTCGCAGTGCTCCTGCTTTTCATCATAAGCCTGCTTCAGGAAAACGGAGTGAAGATAAGGGAGAGCGTAGGAAAGAAGTTCATAGTCGTAAGATGGCTGCTTTACTTCCTGCTGCTCATCATCATACTTGTATTCGGTATCTACGGACCGGAGTATGATGCGGCAAGCTTTATTTACCAGACGTATTGATGATGCGGATATGTACTTAATGAGGAACACATAATGAATAAAAAACAGGTAATTAAAATAGTGGTTTTTATAGCCATATTCGGGGTTATCCTGTATTTGCTGTGCGATATATTCGAATACAAGAATAACTATATGGCTAAAGGTTACGCAAGCTACAAGGCCTGCGAGGACGATACGGTGGACGCCGTGTTTATCGGTACGAGCGGTGTCAGCCGTTCTTGGATAGCGGTACAGGCGTATCAGGACTACGGTATGACGGTCATGTCGCTGGCGATAGATGCCATGCCCTGCTGGCTGGTGCTCGATATGGTGCAGGAGGCATATAAGTTCCAGAATCCGGGACTTCTTCTGCTTGATATGAGAATGTTTACGCTGTATGACCCTTCCAAGGTGCCGGCACTTTCCGTCACACGTTCGAGACGTGCGATAGATACGCTTGATTTCTTCTCTTCAAACAGACTCGATGCGATCAACAGGACTTTGAAGCTGGCAAGTACTTTTGAAGATTATGATATGTCAAGGTTCGATCCTTCGTTGTTCTTAAGCTTTATCCAGTATCACGGTATGTGGGCCGATGACGGATTTAACCCGTTTGAGCAGATAGGATGTCCCGAGGCTAAATATCTCGGCTTCTATATTAATAAGAAGAACAGCTTAAAGGTTAAGACTCTGGATATCCCCCAGTGGAATGATGAGACTACGGAGCTGCCTTTAGTTTCGATCGACAGCCTGAACGAGGTACTTGATTATTGTAATAAGAATAATATAGAAGTTTTGTTTGTGGATACACCTCATTATCTTTCGAAGGTTGAGAGCAAGAGAAACAATGCCTTATGTAAGATCCTGGATGAGAAGGGTGTAAAGTATGTGATGTATTCCGGTCCGGAGTGGTATCTGTCCGATGAAGAGGCAGAAAGCGGCGAGAGCGGAGAGCTTAAGTTTAACAGATTTAATCATTTTTATGACAGCTCGCATCTGAACTACTACGGAGCCACGGTATTTACCACCGTGTTCTCGAAGTATCTGGATGAACACTATGACCTGCCCGACCATAGGGGGGACGGCAGATGCCCCGAGTGGGAAGGTAAGAATGAGAAACTTATAGACTATATGGAAAACCTTGCAATAGAAAGAGCGGCAAAGGCCGGCAAGAAGGATGACGGGAATGCCGAGGCCGATCAGGAGGAAAAGGAACGCCAGGAAGCACTGGATGCGGCCAAGAATATCGGAGAATAATTTATAATTGTCTGAAACATGTGTTTTTTAACCGGTTTCAGACAATTATACGTATAAAATAGGGTTATAATTGTCTGAAATATGCTTTTTTGACATTAAAACAGACAATTATGGCTCTTTTTTAAATTTGTGGTTGACATAACGATTAAGTTATGATATACATAAGTTGTTTGTAATAATACTATAAGAAAGAAGGATAACGGTTATGGGATTATCTTTTGCGTATCTGGGCGTTATGATAGCAGTTACGCTGTTGTGGGTTCTCCTTGTGAAAAGGCCTATCTATGAAGCTATTCTTATCAGCTTCCTGGTACTTGTGACCATGGGCGGACAATGGGGAAACATTTTTAAGTACATCTACGAAGGTCTTAAGACATCGCTTTTATACTCCATGTTTGTATTTACAGCTATGTCCATCATCCTTACCAAGACCGGCATTATCGATGCTGCAGTTGAGATCATACTTGCGCTTCTCGGCAGGATTACCGGCGGTGCGGGATATGTAGCGGTTGTATCGAGTGCATTCATGGGTGCTTTATCAGGTTCAGGTCCCGGTAACGTTATGGCTACCGGTACCATCACCATCCCTGCCATGAAGAAGTCGGGCTTCCCGAGCGAGCTGGCAGGCAATATCGAGGTAGTATCAAGCTGTCTCGGCAACATGATACCTCCTTCGGCTACCATCGTAGCAGCTCTCGGCGTACTTACAGGTATGTATCCCGAGGCGAACTACTCCACAGGCCAGTTCTGGATCGCGTGCTGGGGATGTTCACTCTGGTTCATCTTACAGAGACTTATCATGGTATTTATCTTCTGTAAGAAGTATAAGGTAAAGCCTATGGCTAAAGAGGATGTTCCGAAGCTCGGCGAGACTATTAAGAAGGGCTGGAGAGGACTTCTTCTTCCTATTATAATATTTGTTCCCTTCCTTCTTGACTATCTGTTTAAGGATACATTCTTTACAGACCGTCTTGGCAAGGATGGAGCTAAGTTCATGTCAAGTTCACTTCTTTATTTTATAGCAGGTCTGGCAGTTATATACGCTATACTTGTAGTAAAGAAGAAGGATCACGTTAAGCTTCCTACCATGGTTAAGGGCTTCGGCGACAGCATTAAGAGCATCGTTCCCACTATCGCGGTGTGTTTAGTCGGTTACATGTTCGGTGCACTGTTCAAGGATCTTGATATCTCAGGCGGTATCCAGGAGGGTATAGCTACACTTAATCTCGGAAGACTGGGACTGAGCCTTATCATTCCACTGCTTACCTGTGTCATGGGTATAGCTATAGTAGGTTCGTCAATGGTAGTAGTATTCGGCGGCATCTTTATCTCGATGTTCGTGGGAGTAGGCGTAGACCCGCTTCTCATCACGGCTATGCTGCCCTGTATATGTGCCGTTATGTCAAATATGGTGCCTCCCATCGCACCTGCTTTCCTTGCAGGTACCACGCTGTCGGGAGCGGAGTTTGACAAAGCGGTCAAGAATGATTTATGGTGGATAGTGGCTCAGTATGTTTTTGAAGTTATAATTCTTCTGGGCTGGCTGCCTGTATTCGGAGTATAAAGAAAGGAGACATGATCATGAGTGAAAATACAAATGGATTTAAAGCAAAACTTGTTAACGTGATAAAGATCATTTTCGGTATCGGCACTGTAATATGTCTTCTTGTCGGAGGCTTGAGCTTCTTCGGATATCTCGCTGCTATTATAATAGGAGGGGATACCGCAGCTTCCATATGTAAGTTTATATATAAGGATATGTATCCGGTACTTGTACTTATATCCACAAGCATGATCATACTCGGCATCATCAAGCTGTACATATGCGGCGAGACCGAGTCCATGAGCAAGAAAAAGAAAAAGGCAGAGAAAGAATAATGCCGGCAACCCCGAAATACGGGGGGATATAATAATGAAATCCTACAGCCGCAGCGCTTGTCCGCTGCGGCTTTTATGTGGGTTTTGACAAGAGTTTTTGAGCTTTAAAAAAAATATTTAAAAAAGATTAAAAAAAGTGTTGACAATCAAAAATACGGGTGATATAATACCATTTGCTGACGCGCTCCGGAGAGTTGTTTCAAAAGAGTGTGAAAGCGCTAAGAACCTTGATAACTGAATAGCATGACAACCTTGAAATTTCCTAAAATTTCATCACATGATTTTTCATGTGAGTCACTTTAAGAAGTGACGAGTTGAA
>CACYIR010000094.1 GCA_902774525.1 uncultured Lachnospiraceae bacterium | reverse complement strand
TGTTATCTTCCTCAATCCCTCTTCATCCTTAACGCTGAATCTGGATCTTACGGGACTGTCTATATCAAGCACACCTATGATCCGCCCATCAAGGTGTATGGGTAAGACTATTTCCGAATTAGATGCACTGTCACATGCGATATGCCCTTTAAACAGATGCACATCATCCACCCGCAAAACCCTGTCCTCTTTTACCGCTGTCCCGCAGACCCCTTTTCCAACAGGGATCCTCATACATGCGGTTTTTCCCTGAAAAGGTCCGAGCACCAGCTCACCGTCACGCATCAGATAAAATCCTGCCCAGTTTAAGTCTTCCAGCGTATCAAATATAAGTGCCGAGATATTTGCATACAGCGTGATATCCCAGGTGCAGCCTTCGGCAAAGCCTAAAGCCTGTTCGGCCATTAATCCGTAATCTGTCATAGTACTTATCTCCCTAAAAAGCTTCAAAATCAATCAGAGAACCGTCCCTGTGATCGATTTAAAGAAATCGGTCTGGTCCTTATTGGCACGCTCACCCTCGGCAAGGCGCATATTGCAGTGGAAAACATGCGCGATATCCTTATCCTCTTTGGTACCGTATATCTTATACTCTGCACGGATGCCCTTTGATGTAAGGTATTCAGCCATGGGCTGACATTCATCCCTTAAGAAGTCGTTCTCTGCCGAGAATACATATGCGGGAGGATATGCGGATGTGATATTTTCCAAGACCTCTGTCCTCGGATCGTCCACAAGGTCTTTAGAACCGTAATAATCCATCATCATCTCGTTGTTTTCTTCTCTTATCCTGTCCCTCGTCCTGTACATGCCGCAGGCCAGGGATACGCCCTTAAGCTCTACATCCTGAGGTACCTTAAATCCGAATTCTTTTGCATAGTCCTCATTTGAGCATATGCATGCGAACTGGCTCACCAGCTGTGCACCAGCGGAATCTCCCACCATAAACACCTGCGACTTATCCAGACCGTATTTATCCGCATACCTTGATATCCAGTTAAATATTGCGAGTGTATCCTCAAGCGGTGCAGGGAACTTATTCTCGGGAGATAAGCGGTAATTAAAATTGATCACCGCAAACCCGTACTCTGCGAGATGCATGGTATAGAACCTGTAAAGCTCCTTATCCCCGTAAAAATATCCGCCGCCGTGGATGCTCACTATCACAGGAAGCTTCTCTTCCTTATCTGCCGGCTTGTACAGATCCATCAGGTTCCATTTGCCGTAAGGACCGTAGGGGATATCTTTAAACTTTTCTATCCCTTCAGGCTCCGTTAGTCCCGCATCCCTCTTTGCATCGCTCTCGGCCCAGGCCTTTCTCATATCTGTGACCCTCTTTGGGATAACTACGGGACCGGTTACTATCGCTGTTTTCCCCATATTTATATTACTCCTTCCCATTATGAGAACTCGATCTCCAGCCTTCGGGCCTCATCGGACATACGCGCATACTGCTGCGTGATCTCTACACCGTAGTCCTTTCTTAAGTCAGCGGCAATCCCGTTTATAAAATCATCCGAATCAAAGATATCCGCCTTAGCCAGCTCATATGCCTCTTTCGTATCGAACTTCAGTGTCACTGTCCTGTTCCCGAGCATCCCCACCTGCGTCATGATATAATCGGATATTACCATCCGGGTATAGCCCTTAAAATAACATCCCTCACGCTTATAGTAATTACAGGAATCATCCGTGCATGCAGGGTATGTAAAGTTCATATACGGCTGATATGAAGAATATGACGGGGAACTTGAAAGGGTTCTGCCCGGCAGTATCTCGTCGTCAGACACACAGAAATAATCATAGCTCATCGTATCCGTCACACTACTGCTGCCGGAATGAAGGCTTCCTTCAAACACGGGATCTCCCCAGGTCACATCGACCCAATAATATTTCCCGAATATCTTTACGAAATTCCATGCATGAGGGCCTCTGCCTTCTACTTCACCCGATACATATCCGCAATATATCCCAGCCCTGTCGCAGAGGTACAAAAACGTATTGGCATATCCTCCGCACACCGCCATATGATCGACGAGGGTCCTGTATATCAGCTGGTTTTCAGGGTTATCCATGTCCTTTATGTCATAATCCGTATTATTGATGATATACTCGTAGATGTATTGCACTTTCCCGTATTCATCCTTCGGAGCGCCCTTTAGCACCTCGTCAGATATACTCTCTATGCGGTTCATTTTCTCTACCGCATCGCGAGGCACCTCACAATTAATACTGCGGGCCTCATCGTTTACATACGAAACAGTTACCGAAGACCCTCTCATCCAGTAGTATTCCGGATGGTCAAGCCTGAAGGCATATATCGCCCTGTCACAGTCATCTACCGAAGCCGGAGACAGCGGTATCTGAGACTGGAAATTTTTACATCCCCTGTATATGAACTTATATACCTGCTTCGCCCCTGTGGATAATTGCTGATAATGATAACATGTTCCGGACAGCTCGATCCCGTACTCTCCATTCGCAAAATCCACATCAGAATCAATGGGGATATTGTCTGAATCACCGTGCAAAGCCTCATTGATAAATGAACTCAGCTTCTGCCGGTCCGGGTCATCCTCATTCGAGAAATACCACCAGATAAAGCCGCCCACGCATACCAACAGGATGATCAGGCCGAGCCATAACCCGTTTTTATCAGAATTGTTATTGTTTGAACTCACTTATTTACTCCTTTTGTTGTTTTGTAGTCCTTGGAATCACCTACTGCCATTGCTTCCAGATCTCCGGCTTGTATCCTACAGTAGAGAGCTTTCCGTTTCTCACCACAGGAGTTTTGATAACCAACGGATTTTCCAGTATCTTTTCAAGCTTATCCTCTTCCGACAGATACTTTATGAGCGTCACGGTATCCTGCTCTTTCCCGTCCCAGTCAACCATACCTTCTATCCCGCCGTTGGCCGCAGCGACAGATGTGAATTCACCTTTGCTTATGCCTTTTTCTTTCATATCTATAAACTGGTACTTTATGCCGCGTTCTTTAAAGAAACGCTCGGCTTTCTTTGTGTCATTGCACTTTTTGGTACCGAATATCTGAATATTCATTATAGGTCTGTTCTCCTCGTTTATTAACAATCCGTATCCTTAAACAATGCTCTTAATAGTAAAATATCGATTGTGCAGTCCACAACCACAATAATGGCACTTACCAGGATAAATAATTTCTTGTCACTTAATTTTTTCATATGCCCTCCAACATTTTTTCGTCAAAAACTCCCTGATCTCAGCACTGTCATCAGTTTCATAATATTTTACAAGCAATTTCTTAAAAGCCGGTACTTCCTTCTCCGGTACTATCAAAAGTCCCAAGCCGTGTGATATCATAAAATGATTTGCCAAAATAACTGCCGCTCTTTTATTCCCATCGATAAAAACCTGCGTCTTCATGGAATACAGGCATAAATCTATTGCCTTATCAATATCCTCTTTTGGGGAAGTAAGAATATCGCTTATAGCATCCTTCACATCACCTTCTACAGGGATCGGCGGAGTATAACTGCATCCGCCTATTCTTACCGGAACACTTCTGACCCTGCCGCCGTTCGTATAAAAGCCCTCGTTGATCAGCTTTGCGATATGACATAAAAGATAATAATCACTCTCAGCCTGCATAACATCCTCATCCAGGATAAACTCCCAGGCATGCTTGAGATTCAACACCTTCTGTACATCTGTGGCAGTCATACCGTTAACTGTACCATTCTCTATGATATCCTCGGTCTGCGGGAATGTAGTGGATACACCTTCCAAAACCGCCTGATCGTATATGCTGGATTTCATATTGGCTCTGGCAAAATCCAGATTCAAAAGGATCGCTGCAGGAAGTTCATTAGAAGTATACCCCAGCTCAGCCAGTCTTTTGGAAATTTTTCTTATCGTTTTCTTTAATTCTCTGGCTTCCCTGGCATTACGAAGCAAAAGCTGGTACAGTTCATCCGAATATACATCGACATACGTGGATGTCAGTCTGCTCCCAACCCTCTTTCGGATATACAGATATTTTCCGCTCTTATTTTCTTTTACTTCAGGCGAGCCGTCATACGGTATAAGATTTAACCGTGCTTCCGCCTCAGCTTTCTCATTGATCAGCGATTGTATCAGTTCAATATTACTCATAATTTACCTCGTTTTAGGGAACTATCCTGCACATATATTATCAAAAAGTTCCCTAAAAGTCAATATATTTTAGGGAACTTTTACTTGTCATACTCTCATAAAAGTTCCCTATTTTTTACGGCCAGTCAAACATGCTTCTCAAACCTATAGCAACGTTTATTTCCTTCACCTTCAAGGCGGGGATCCTTTCTTTTAAGTAGCCGGACACGTAATCCCTGACCTGCATTTTATAATTCTTGTATTTCTTGCCCTGATTTAATTCTTCCTTAGAGATGAGACATAATCTTTCCATGCTTTGCTCGAGTCCCAGCAGTGCCGGATAATCCGGGAAACAGGGCTCATATTTTATCTCCACGAAGAACCTGTATTTCGAATTTTTCCCGAAACTGTAATTAAACGGAGCAAGCCTGAAGGATTCGTCGGTGATAAAATTATGGGAAGTCTCCTTCCACTCTTTATCTATATCAGCGTACAGGCTCGGATAGCTCGAATCGATCTTCCTCGTCGTAAAACGGTAGCTTATCCGGTCGGACTCCGCAAATGTCAGGTCCTTGCACAGGGCATAATAATTGTCGTTCTCCTGGAGCAGTGCCAGCTGTTTTTTCCTGTATCTCTTCTTTAAAAACTTATATGCGAGGATATTGAGCACCACTTCCGCGATAATTATCAGCGCACCCCTTATAAAGCCCGGGAAATAATACTCTATCCCGGTCGATAGCTCAAACAGGAACTGTATCAGGATAAACAGAGAAAAACCCGGTATAACCAGGAAAGGAAGCACCGTACTGATAAGGCTCCACGTCGAGACCTTGCCGTATTTTGCAAGATTGGTCTCCATCTTTTTCAAAACTTTCTTATGCTTGGGATCCCCGGCATACACTATCTCATTCGGCTTTTTACTTGATGCCTTGATCTCATTATGAAAAATCATGGTCTCCCTGTAAGCATTGTAAAAGTCCATGTTTAAGATCGGTCTCGGAGCGAAATATCCTTGTGGGCTGTTCTTGATATCGTTGAAGTCCGTATTAAGGTTGCTGTTGGTATAGTCAACATACCGGCCGTACTCTTCATCCTGATCGGAGTAGACCGGAGCACTGTAGTCTCTACGCCTCGAGCTTTCACGCCTCGAACTTTCAGATCCGGTAAAAGGCACCAGTCCCGTAGCATTGCTATTCAGTTTTGCCTTTTTGTTTTTCTTTTTCTTCCCCACTACATCACCTAGTCATTCTTCCTCACATACTCAAAGTACAGAGCCATGGAAGACACCGCCATAATCCCGAATACCGCTACCATCTTGGCTAAAGCCGTCATTACCTTCTTCATACTTAAGCCTCCTTTTTCAATCAGAGAACCGTCCCGGTGATTGATTCTATAAACTCCAACGTTTTGTTCAAAACAGATGCATCCTTATATAGGATGACAAAACCAAACAGGTCATCCCACTGATATATAATACCAAGTTCATCCAGTTTGAAACGGTATTGCCAATCACCGACTTTTTCAATGTCCCAACCGGTTTTATCTTTTACCCTTAAAATGAATTCAAGAGCACCTCTCTCATTATCATCCTCCCAAGGATCACGGGCAAGCTTTCCCCAACCGGAATCATCCTTGTCTTCGATATTTATCCAATGCTCTTCGGTGTTAATCTGACCAACACGATACTTATATTCCGGATGTCTGTTCATCTTCAAATTCCTTTACTTCCAGTATCCTACGATATTATCTCCACATTGCAGTACGCATTATTGAAATCGTCATTGTTAAAATCGTTAACAAAAGCAGCTTTTACGGTATAGGTGTTACCACTGTGGGTGTGCAGATTCACTTCTCCGTTAAAGAACACACCCTGCCCGCTGTAAAATATCATCTGGTTGAATATCTGCCTGCACTCTTCTATACCGGCTTCATCCTTTGCGTGCATGCTTAAGTCGGGACGTCCGAATTCGATAAGGCCCCTGGTATGGAGCCAGTATCCTCCGTCCTCCTCGGACACAAGTATCGTCACATGATTCTGGGCATTTATCTCCTGCTCAAAAAACTTTGCAGTCCACTTTTCTTCAGAGAAAAGCGAAAAGGTCAGTACATCAAGTATCCCTGCCGCACCCTGATTAAAAAACGCTTTCCCGATACCGATGACGTTCTGCATATAATCAAGAGTATCATCCTGCATTACATCTCCCCTGATA
>CACYIR010000093.1 GCA_902774525.1 uncultured Lachnospiraceae bacterium | reverse complement strand
ACACATATTATGCTCACTTTTTTCTCCCTGTAAGGACGTCCCATCCTTCCTATGATATATTCCCTGTACTGAGACAGGATTGTATTAAGTGTCTCGATATTGGACACGTCTTCAACTATAATGGATATTACGGCTACTCTCTTTTTCATGTCGTTTTGTTCCTCTGTAAACATAAGCTTATATCTACACCCGCTACCTGTGTTACTATATAAAAATAAAGCTGCATCCGAAAGATACAGCTTTTTTAACATAACTCATATACCATGCTTCCCACATACACATATCCGCATGATATCATCATATTGCATGCCTCGTTTCACCGGAAAGGATACCTTAACCAAGTGTCATTTCAGCATCATATTTTAGCCATATCTTTCACGTCAATAAGTATTATTTCTGTGTCAGATGTTATGTTGATTATACCTTATAAATATATTTTGTCAAGTGGGATTTTAATCCGGCCTGTCTTATCAGGCTCTGTCTCCGGCACCTATTTTGTATTTAGTGCCGCATACCCTGTCTGCCTTACGATATACTGCCCGTCCTCCGACAGTATGAATTCCTTCATCTTCTCAACATAAGGGTTGGGATCGTCCTTACGGGTTATAAGTACCAGGTCTACAGTGAGCGGATATGACCCGTTTTCTACGTTCTCAAGACTGGGATACACACCGTCTACCGACAGCATCTTTACACCTTTTTCCTGAGCCAATCCTTCCAGGAAGTACCTGAATGAATACCCCATAGCCCCATCTTCGTTCGCATACTCCGCTACTACCTGTACCACTCCCATCATAGCGTTATGAACTTCATATGTTTTCGGCTCTTTCAAGGGTACATCCTTCATAAAGTACTGCATCATCGTCTGCGAGCCGGAATTGTTAGGTCTCTGGAAAGCCACTATCTCCTGGTTTTTACCGCCCACTTCCTTCCAGTTGGTTATATCTCCGTGATATATCGCTCTTATCTGGTCGGCAGTCAGATCCTCAACCGGATTATCCTCTTCCACAAAAAACACAAACGCTTCCTTACCTATGGGTGTGATCTCAAGCTCTACGCCTGCATTCTCCGCGTCCTGAAGTTGCGATTTTGAAGGCCGTGCTCCGAAGAACAGATCCACCTTATCGTATGCGTCAGGTACCAATAACCTCGAAAATCCTACCAATGTATTGGTAAAGGAAACAATCTTGCCGTTCACCCTTTTTTGTGTTGTATCAAGGATCTCCGATTCTATTTTATCTATATCTTTATAACATGCCTTTGCCAAAGCCGCATAGAGGGGATAACATGCTTCCGCTCCATCCATGACAGGCATATCCTTTTCATCCTCTATCCATAATGAAGCCTTATGGTCAAGTGTCACCAGCTTGGAGTTTTTACTGTTCACCATATAGTCGGTAAAGTCCGTACTTGAAAACCCGTTCATATAGTTAAAGCCATGACCTGCATACTTTACCGACGGCCGGTTATAATAATACTGATGTGCCATAATTGCTACACACGCAACTATATACAGTGCCGCAAGTATCCATATCTTAAATGAAGTTTTCTTTTTGGTGGCTTCCTCAGCCGTAAAATATGCCGCACCGTATGTTAAAACATTGATCACAAAACATACCACAGTCCAGCGGGTTAAGTATTGTGCTATCCATATAGGGAAAAGAGGAGCTGCTACAAACAGATATCTCCGGATCAGTTCTGAGTCAAATTCTCCGGAACTTAATACTACAAGTACGGTAAAATTCAAAAACAGCAAAAGTACAACTATCCCGTTAACCCGGCGTATCAGATCCCAGTCCCTGATTTTTTCAGGCATTTTTTTATATAAAATGACTATGGCACAAGGAATGGTGATAAACGACAGAATAACCACCCCTATGACAGCTCCTATAATACTTGCCGCCAACGGTATACCGATATAATACAGTAAAACAAGCAGTATCGTATTACGCACTTTCTTTTTACCCACAGTCATACTCCTTATCCCCTTCCCTCAATGCTACTCTTATTATACTATTTTTCTATTACTGTAACAAGTGAAGGTTTCATAAACTCTATATCCAGCTGCATCAAAAAAGAATAATCAAAAAGTATCTGCATATAAATATCCATTTTATATGCAGATACTATGTTTTTCTATTCATTCTTTGTAAGGTAATATTTACTTATCTATTTCCGCCTTTGAAGCCACCGTTGGGGTATCCGCCTCCGAAATTACCATCCTGGCCGCCGAAACCTCCTCCTCCGAAACCGCCGTGACCGCCGCCGCCGAAACCTCCTCCGGGACCGCCCATCATGGACTGGGGTATCTCGTCCACTTCCACACCGTTCGCTATGATGGTGCCGCCGTTAAACTCTGCCGATCTCTCATAATCAAATGTGGACATTCTGCCGGTCACGTCTATGGTACCGCCGTTCACTATGATATTGCCGTTGGAATCCACTCCGTCGGTATCTCCTTCGCCTACTACTATGACAGTGTATCCACCGTTAAACTCCACTACGGGAAGTGTGTATGCACTGCTCTTCTGTGAAGCATTTATGCCGTCATCCGATGCAGTGATATTGATATTTCCGTCATTTATCTGCACGTATGTGGCTTCTATACCTTCACTTGCCTGTACGGTGATGTCTCCGCCATCTATCTGTACATACGTGGTCGCCTGTATACCGTCACTCTTCGCTTTGATATTAAATGTTCCGTTTTTTATGTATATATATCCTACGCTGTCATCATCACTGTTTTCACTGTGGAGTCCGTCTTTGTTTGAGGATATGGTAAAGTTCCCGTCATATACCGCTATGGAATCATTAGCCTCTACAGCATCGAGAGCAGAGATGATATTGTAGGTACCGCCGGTAACTTTTATGTCATCCTTACCGGATATGCCGTTACCTGAGTTCGAGGTTATATCAAGAGACCCCGTGCCGTTAAATACCAGATCGTCCTTGGAATATATGACAGCATCGGTATTGGTATCCCCATCACTTACGAAGCTGCCGGTAACCTTTAAACTGCTGTCAGCTTCAGATGTAGTGATAAAACATTTGTCACACGATACCACATATATGGCAGGGAAATCGTCATTGGTGATACTTAACCCGTCAAGTACCAGCTGTACTTTGTCCTCTTTATCCGCTTCCACCTTTATGGTACTGTTCGCAGCCGTACCGGTAAATACATATGTGCCTGCTTCGGATATGGTATATGTCTTATCGTTTTCAACCGTTATGGTCTCGGCATCGTCAAGGTCCGGAGTCTGGTTCAGGTCACGCTTGGTAAACATTTCTTCGGTATCCGTATTCAGTGCGGTACCGGAAGTAAGTGCTGCAGCCGTACCCGACTCCGGCTTTTCTTTAGCCGATACTGAAGTTATCCCTGCAGTATCATTTCCTGTATTGCTTGTGTTTTCCGTACTCCCACCGCATGCGGTAAGTACCGCTGCCATCATTATGGCAAGTATGCTTGTAAACAGATTTCTTTTTTTCATAAAGGTTACCCCCTGTTATATGTTCATTTTGATTTGTGTTATGTTTATTTTATAACAGGAAAGTTTGTTCAATCCATGAATAGGTTGTGAAAATTGTGTGTTTATACAAAATGACCGCCGCACCTAAGTACGGCAGTCATTCCTCTTATTACCTTATATCGTACACGCTTCTGACACTTAAAACATCAGCTTTGCCTCTTAATATCTTAACCCGTTTTTCTCCGCCGTTAAGATCAAAGAAGTTATCTGAAAGCACAAGGTCGTCGTTTTCGTTGCGTATCTCTATACTTTTTGCGAAGTACTTTGAAGATACTATTATCTCGTCACCTTCTGTGCGCACGGACAGTTCAGGATCTTTGAACTTAAAATGCTTCGGAGGACAGAAAAGTACAGTGCCTTCCGATATCACCTTATCCCCGTCAAGAAGCCGGTAGCTGACATAGTCTTCATAAAGCCTTGCATTTTTAAGATCCTTTTTCTCCAGCCATACGGAAGAAAAGGCTTTTACTGTCACATCTTCGCATTTAGAGCATATAACATCGCCTTTGCTATCTCTTAATTCCCAGCATACACGTAAAGCTCTGTCATCCTTTGTCTCGTTTGTGACATTCAGACGGATGGCCTTTTGTACTTCAAACGGTTCTGCATTTACATTCATGCTCTGGTTGAGCAGGCTGTCCTCCTCGCAAGAGAGCATCACAGGAGCAAAGAATCTGCGTGCGTAGTAATGCAGAGCCTTCCATCTTCCGTAGTAATCTATCGAAGCCCAGGAGGCTACGGGCCAGCAGTCGTTGAGCTGCCAGTACATGGTACCCATACATCTGCCGCGGTTACGGCGGAAGTGCTCGACACCGTATCTTATAGCCTCGGCCTGGAGCAGCTGCGAAGCATATATCAGTATATCGAGGTTATTCGGATACAGGAAGGTCTGCTCCATATAGTTCATGATCTTGCCGTTGGCAGCAGCGTTCCTCTGATGCTTTTCCATAACATACGAGAATACGTTTCTGTCCTCGGGCAGGGTAAAGCTTTCCACAGTCTTAATGGAAGGGAATGACTGGAAGCCGAACTCCGAAAGGAACCTGAAATAAAACTTCCTGTACTCGGTAAACGGCTTGTTGCCGTGCCATACATCCCAGTAGTGCTGGTCACCCCTGTTCGGGTCCTCGGGATAGTCAAAGGCTCCGCCCGATGAAGGACTGGCAGGCCAGTAGAAGCGGTCGGGATCCTCGTTCTCCAGGAGTCTCGGGAACAGATACTCGTACATCTTCACATAGTCGCTCTTTATCTCGTTCTTAGCGCCCCATGTGCCCTGTCCTACGAACTGCTCCATCTCGTTATTGCCGCACCATAGTCCTAAGGATGCATGGTGCGAAAGCCTGCGGATCTGGCCTTTGAGCTCTGCCATGATGTTATCCTCAAACTCGTGTGTTAAACGATAGTTCGCACATGCAAACATGAAATCCTGCCATACCACAAGTCCCAGCTCATCACACAGGTCAAAGAAATAATCCTCAGGATAAATGCCGCCGCCCCATACACGTATGGAGTTAAAATGAGCTTCCACGCAGTCCTTAAGCAGCTTCTCCGTGCGCTCCTTTCCGGTCAGGGGAAGGATATTGTCCTCGGGGATATAGTCCGCACCCATGGCGAAGAATTTGATGCCGTTTGCTATAAAAGCAAATTCAGAACCGTACTCGTCCTTGGCTGTGCTTACTTTAAGTTCCCTTAACCCGATGCGTTTCTGTACCGTATCAAGTACGCGGCCGGTTGCTTTATCCGTAAGCTCTGTCACTACGGTATAAAGAGGCTGGCTGCCCAGGCCGTTCGGCCACCAGAGCTTCGGAGCATCAATCTTAACAGGAGAAAATCCGTCCTGTTTATCGGCGATTATGCTCCCATCGGGAGCTATGACGGTCACATTATATGAGAACTCTTCATTATCACTTAATAAAGGCAACTCTAAAGGCATGTTCTTCTTTGCGGGATATGTGCTTACGGATGCTTCAACGGATATCTTTACCTCCGACATATCCCCGTTAAAGTCCTGACGGATATATGTACGTGTAAGGAGTGCCTTATCAACCTTTACAAGTTCCACGTCCTTCCATATACCTGCATCGGGCAGTCTGGGACCCCAGTCCCAACCAAACATATAGTGCCCCTTTCGTATCTTGGGGAAACCGTTCATGGCATCCTCTGTACCAAGGATGGCAGGGTCCTTTTTAAACTCTTCGGCTATGAAATTAACCGGCGAATGGAATGTGATCTTTAATTCATTGCCGGTACTTTTAAGCAGCCTGCTTACAGGGTACTCCCATACACGGTGCATGTTGTTGGCGAAGCCTAATACTTCTCCGTTAAGAGTGATATCCGCTAAAGTATCAAGTCCGTTAAATCTTAATAGTACTTCCGAGGCACCCTTTAGTGCGTCTAAATCGGTATCAAATGTCCCGATGTATTCGAAGTCATGCTTCATAAGTTCCAATGCGGCATTTTCATTATCCCGGTAGTAAGGATCATCCATGCGGCCCGCATTTATAAGGTCATTATATACGGAGCCCGGTACCGTGGCTTTATACCGGGTATCCTCACCCAAAATGCGCATTTCCCATTTAATGTTGCGTAAGGTTTGTTTCAAGGTGGCAATCCTCCTGTTATTAAAATATATAATGCAAGTTCCTCTTTATCCGTTATATGTTTTAAAATGATTATATCATATGTACTCTTATTTACAAGAATTGCAATGTATTTTATTGCCCTTTTTTATGAAAATCCAATCAATAAAACACATTGATGTTTCTGATTTTTTGTGGTAGCATTGACGTTAGAAACCACCTCATTCGGCTGCTTCGCAGCCATTTGTCTTCGCCAGACGGGCATCACAACACTTCGTGTTGCGATATATCCCCTCAAAGGGGAAGGCTT
>CACYIR010000092.1 GCA_902774525.1 uncultured Lachnospiraceae bacterium | reverse complement strand
AATGAAAAGGATCAAGCTGATCATCATGCTGTCTCTAGCAATCTTAGTATTTGCTGCTTGCAGTAAAAGCATAGGAGATGATGAAGAAAAGAGCGTGAACACTCCGACAGGAGAGGTGACTGTGACGGAGACGGTTACTCCTACAGAAGAAGTAACGCCTACCGACACACCGGCACCCACAGAAGAGATAACACCTACTGATACACCGGTACCGACTGAAGAAGTAACACCTACTGATACACCGGTACCGACTGCAGAAATAACACCTACTGAAGAACCGGCACCTACGGAAATACCTGTAGACCCGAACCTGCCCAAGCTTCCGAGCGGAAAGACTTTAAGTATTGATACGCTTCCATTGGTTGATGGGGCACTCGCATTAGAGCCTTATTATGATGCGGTGTTTGCTGAGCTTTTAGGGCTGCCCGTGGAGGATGCAAAGCTTTTCCTTATGTGCAACAATACTCCTTCAGCATACAGGAACCTTACATACGGTCAGGCGGATATGATATTCTGTGCATTGCCCTCCGATGCACAGGTAGAGGAGGCAGAAAAAGCCGGAGTGGAGTTTGAGTATCATACTATTCTTAGCGGCGGTTTTGTATTCTTTGTCAATAAGGATAACCCTGTAGACAGCATTACACAGGAACAGCTGAAAGGTATAGTCAGCGGCAAAATAACAAACTGGAAGGAAGTAGGCGGTGAGGATGAGCCTATAGTACTGTACCAGAGAAACGAAGGCTCAGGCAGCCAGACCGGTCTCTACAGATATGTGCTTCCGAAGGAAGAGGTTATGATCCCTCCTGTTGATCGTACCGAGGATGCAATGGAAGGAGTAGTAGACCGTGTGTCGGATTATGATAACGGACGCGGAGCTATATCATACTCATATTATTACTACGTGGCAAATATGTATACCAGCGATCAGATCAAACTGATCGGCATAGACGGTGTGATCCCGAGTGATGAGACTATATCAAAAGGTCAGTATCCTTTCCTTAATTTCTCTCAGATAGTTACGGATAGTTACGAGAAAGGATCTGCCTGAGGACAGCATAGTACGTGATATCATAGCCTGGGTACAGGGTGAGAACGGTGCCCGCATAGCCAGGGAAAACGGATATGTACCTTATGACATGTATGAATGATAAACGATAGTGTAAAGGGTTAAACATATAAAACTGTAAGTTTCACGAGGAGGCATGGTAATGGATAATAAAAGAATACTTAGACTTTCATGTTTGATCATACTTATACTGTGCCTTCTTTGCGCCTGCAGTGCGGATGATAATACTGTAGTAATATCTCCTTCAGAGTGTCCTTCCTGTCCGCCTGAGGAGATTACAGCTTCTCCTGAACCGACAGACATACCTTATGTTACGGATACACCTGTAATAACACCGACTGCAGAACCTACGGAAACACCTATAGAAATACCCACAGAGATACCCACTCCCAGCCCTACTCCTAAGAGTAAGTACGGTACTCCTGAAAAACTTGCTAAAAACAGGGAACTTCATAGTAAGCTTAAAGGCGGTTTGGAGTATTCGGATGCAGGTACGGGTAAGGGTCTGACAGAAAATGTATCGCTGGATCTTAAATATGGGATAACCAGGGATAATCCTGAAATAACAACTAAGATCCTTAACGGAAATAAGTATAACAACGGAGTGCATATATGCGGGCTGAAGGATAAAGAGGTTACTAAAAAGATCAATGACCGTATTGATGAAGTTATAGAGATATTCTATGATCCGGAGTATTATACTGACATAGCCGGTATTATTCCGTTTATGAAGGAACATGGTCCCGGAAGCCGTGAGATTAAAATGGTTGAAGAATATAACAGCAATCATCTTATATCTTTCAGGATCACTCTGAAAACCAGATGGGATTGGGGGGAAAAATATAAGGCGTCGGATATCCCTGATTATGATGGAGACGGATCGATCGGAAGGGATGAGGTTGAAAAATATTTTTATGGTGAAATACGTGAAGGGTATGAGCAGGCTTCCGGTGGGATCAGGTATGATATATACTCTATGAGTCCTAAAGGGTATCATCCGGAAGATGATACTTACAGGTATAATGTTATAGCATATACCTATGAAGAAAAAGGATTGACATTTAATCTGGAGACGGGTGAGGAACTTCGCTTGTCAGATTTTTTTGCTGAAGGGGAAGATTACCTCAAATACATTTCTGACATGGAGTATGAGGAAAATGTCAAGTATTCGTTTTCGGTTTTTGATTATTATGAAAATTATCGTGAAAATTACGACCCGGACGAGCATTATTCCGATTATAAAGAATATATGGAATATGATGGAGGCAGCCTGTATCAAGGCATCAATCCCGATAAGGAGTTTTATATCGGCTATTGGGGAGAGTTATATCTGATAGACAATGAACTAAACGATTATGATTACGGAATAGAACTTGAACAGCCGCTTTACAGTATGGTTAATTTCCGGGATATATTTGAAGAGGAGGAAAGGGTAAATCTATCTCCTTTAAATAAATACAGTTTTTATGTATACGCATGGGAATCTTACCTGGATTATGATCCCTATTATGAAGATGACTATCCATATAGTTCGGGTTATAAGACAATAGCTGAATTTAATACAGAAAGTATTGAAGGAGAAGATGTTTCCGTTACGATCAGAAAACCCCGGCGGCAGGATCAGGAATCGATAAATATATCTGATAAGGAACACGTAAAACTGTTGAAAGACTATTTAAATACAACAGGCTTTAAATTCCATAGCGGTGAATGCTATATGGCGATATATGAAGTCTCGGAGTACCCGAACGGATATATACGTTACAATTGGAAGGGGAAGAATAAGCCTTATACGACGGATGAAAACGGCGAAAGAGATCGCCTGTATATAGAAATCAATCAATGGGTAAAGGACGGAAAAACAGTAGCACCTGAAGATATGATAGATATTCCGATGGAGGAAATGCTTGAAATCTTATTTTCTAAGCTGTCCGGAAAGCAGTGGAAACCCGATTATACATATACTTTTACAGATGAGAAGCTAAATGAAGAAGAGATCCAAAGAACGGTCAAAATTCTTTCTTCTCATGTGATGGGGTTCGATCCTGACGATAATATGCGCCCGGTTTTTGATTTTGAGTGTTATGCGGAATATGATCGTTATAATGAGGATAAGTTAAATTATTTACCTCATGGAATGATCAGTGAAGAAGAGGTAAATCAGCTGCCTGAACTGGTAATAAGGAGATTGATGGGAAGATATGATAACGAGTTTATAGCAACATATAAAAATTATTATAAGCATTTCAAAATCTATGAAGGATATGAGTTTTAATATTGCAGAATAAACGGGAATGTTATATAATACGGAACGTTTGCTAATGAATTCTGAAAAAAGAGGTCATTCATAATGAAGAAGATTATTCTGGTTTTGTTACTTTCTCTGGCTGTTACGGCCTTTACCGCATGTGGTAAAAGTGAGGCGGAGAATGAAGAAAATACGGGAAACACTCCGACAGAAGAAGTGACACCGACTATAGAGGCTACACCTACGGCTGAAGCAGATCCTACGGATACACCCGTTCCTACGGAAGAGGTAACACCGACTTTAGATCCCGCGCCTACCGGGGATCCGGCAACGGATTATATAGGTACACCGATTGATGGGACCGTGCAGATCGGAGTTAAAGAGAATGAAAAGGTAATGCTGAATGATGTCCTTTTGACTTATTATGAATATCTTTCCGAATATATGAGTGAGTCGGAGTATGCAGATTTTGATACTACACGTTACGGACTTGCATTTATTGACGGGGACAGGATACCCGAGCTCCTGATAGCTGATAATGATAATCATGGTACGGGAGTAAGAGTAGTTGATAGCTGATAATGATAATCATGGTACGGGAGTAAGAGTAGTTTTTTATAACAACGGTGAGCCCAAAGAAGCAGGACACTTCGGCAGTGAGGGCGGATTTGCCTATATAAAGTATGAAAACCGTATTATCAGCTTTTTTATGGGCGGCGGAGTATATACTACGGACATGATCCACGTAAATCAGGATTTTACGACTACAGTCGATCAGGCTTTCTATGAGAGCGATGAAGACGGCTGCACGATCAACGGCGAAGAAGTAAGCTACGAAGATTATGAGAAAATGCTCGATGAAGCAAGGAAAAGCAGGTTGGGATATAAACGTTTGATAGTGGATTTTGATACACTTATGCGTTATTACCCTTACTCAAACGAAGAACTTGTAAGTTTCCAGCTGATCAGGATGTTCCAGGAACTGCGTGAACCTGATTTTGAGAGTTTTCCCGTATATTTTAATGATGATATGCGAAAGCTTGCAGATAACTGGAGCCTTATAGAATGTAAGGCGGAGACAGCTGACGCTTCTTTTAAATATGACGTGGTAAATGATAACGGTAACAAGGAAGGTTATAAGACCTATTCGGAGGTTGTGGTCTCTGAGTATTCCGGTGTGGGGATATGGTTAACGGCATATAAAAAAGAGGACAGTTATGAGCCTTTGACTATCATAGAATATAACATGCCCATGGTATATTATCCGGAGACGGATACAGAGGGATATGAATGGTGTGCTAAGGTATTCCCCGAATCGGAAAACTTTGACTGGAATATGGAACTTTTCTATGATGAAAGAAATGATCACCTGATAATACTGCTGAAAAAATCTGAGGCGGAAGCTGAAAACAAGGCTGTGGTAACACTTACGTATGAGAGACATTGGGAGGATTACGGACCTCGGAGTATAGATGTGGAACTTACCAGAAGAGAGGACTATGACTCAGCCAGGGGTAAAGCTTTTGAAGCTAAGGAATATATAATGGTTTCAGCAGAGGACACTGAACTTATAAAGGAATACGGATTGCCGGAGGACTTGGACGGTTATGACTATGAGATAGTATATCCGGATAAAGACAGCTTTATTATCTATATAGATGAGGACACCTATATAGAGGTCTTAAATTTTGAAGACGGACTTCAAAGTGAACAGGTATCATTAGAGGACTTCTGTGCAAGGGAATACTTCGGAGATTATGAGGTATGCTTTGAAGATTATAATCCTGACGGGGATTTTAACGGAATGATGGCCATCTCCGTTACTGAGAATTATACGGGTTGATAGAACGGATAAGAAAGGCGTATAGAGATATGAGATTTTTGATAGCATCGGATATACACGGCTCGGCAAAGTATTGTGGGATGCTTCTTAATGCATACAAAAGGGAAAAAGCCGACAGGTTGATATTGCTTGGTGATATCCTGTATCACGGTCCGAGAAATGACCTGCCTGAAGAGTATGCACCAAAAAAAGTGATAGAAATGCTTAATGCATATAAAAATGAGATATATGCCGTTAGAGGCAACTGTGAGGCCGAGGTGGACCAGATGGTACTCGGATTCCCCGTCATGGCCGATTATATGCTCATACCTTTAGAAAAAAGGATGATATATGCTACTCACGGACACATATACAACAGGGAAAACCTGCCTCCGTTAAGTAAAGGTGATATATTGTTATGCGGACATACCCATGTTATGGCTTTAGAAGAAGGACCCGACTATGTCTATATGAACCCGGGTTCCGTATCGATCCCGAAGGAGGATACACCGAGAGGCTATATCATGCTTGAAGACGGGAAGTTTACATGGAAGAACCTGGACGGAGAAGTCATAAGGACATTTTCTGACTGATGAGGTGTAAGAAGTTATGATCAAAAATATAATATTCGATATAGGAAATGTATTATCTGCGTTCAGATGGGAAGGCTTTCTGGCAGATAAGGGATTTGACAAAGAAATGATAGACCGTATCGGAAATGCATCGGTAAGGACAGATGCGTGGTACGAGTTTGATAAAGGTGTATACAGTGATGAGGAAGTAGTGGAATTGTTTGTAAAAAACGATCCCGAGATAGCAGCTGAGATCCATAAAGCCTTTGATTATGTCGAGGGGATGGTGGAGCTGTACCCGTATGCTTTTGATTGGATAAAGGGTTATAAGGACGCAGGATATAAGGTGTATTACCTGTCCAACTTCTCATATAAAGCTGAGACACAGTGCCCTGATTCATTGTCATTCATACCGATGATGGATGGAGGCATACTTTCTTATAAGGTGAAGATGACGAAGCCGGATCCGAAGATATATGAGCTTCTGCTTTCCACCTACGGCCTTAAAGCAGAAGAGAGTATATTTATAGATGATACTTTAAGAAATGTGGAAGCTGCAGAGAAGCTGGGCATACACGGAGTAAGATTTATAGATCAGAAAGATGCTGCGGCTAAGGTAAGCAGTATCATAGAAAAATGTTCTTGACAAAAGTTTAGGTTAAGAGTAATATGACTTTAAGTTTTTGGCGATGAAGATGTGTAAGTAGTTTTTGGATACCCTCTCTCAGAGAGCCGGGTAAGGTGAAAGCCGGCAGAGGACCGTTAAGCGAATTTCAGCATCGGAGCTTCCGGCGAAGAAGATAAGCGGATGTGTGCTGCGCATTAAGCAGATATGAGAGTAGTCTGCCATATGGCGGACTGAATGTGGGTGGTACCGCGGGTATTATTAAAGAAATCTCGTCCCATGATATGAGTGATCATATCATGGGGCTTTTTTTATCCCTAAGATATGTAATAGTTAAAAGGAGGACATATATATGCAGGATCTAAACGAACTGAAAGTCAGTATCAATGCGATCAAAGACGAGATTGTTAACGGTGTGAAGGAACTCACTAATTCCAAGGCACTTTATGAGTTTAAAAAGACCTTTCTTGATTCAAAGGCAGGAAAGATCAACGCGCTCATGAAGGAGATGAAGAACATCCCGGGTGAGCTGAAGGCAGAGTTCGGTAAAAATGTTAATGAGTTAAAGACATGGGCCGGAGAGAAATTTGATGAGTTAGACGTACAGATGAAAGAGGCTGAGTCTAAGGCACGCTACGAGAACGAAAAGATCGATATCACAATGCCTGCCGTAAAGTGCAGATGCGGTAAGCTTCATCCTGTAACCCAGGTAAGAAACCAGATCATAGATATATTCGGTTCCATGGGTTTTGAAGTATATGATAACTACGAGATAGAGAATGAGTATTATAACCTGACGGCACTTAATATCCCTCAGGACCATCCCGCAAGAGATATGCAGGATACTTTCTATCTTTCACCCGATTATCTGCTGATATCACAGACAAGCGCTGCTCAGATCCATGTTATGGAAAACAAGAAGCCTCCGCTTAAGATATTATCACCCGGTAAGGTATTCCGTTCGGACGATGATGCTACACATTCGCCTATGTTCACTCAGATGGAAGGCTTAGTAGTAGATAAGGGCATCACTCTCTGCGACCTTAAGGGTATGCTTGACTTACTTGTAAAGAAGATATTCGGTGAAGGGACTACCACAAGACTTCGTCCGTCATACTTCCCGTTCACCGAGCCGTCCGTGGAAGTAGATGTAAGCTGCTTCGAATGCGGCGGCAAGGGCTGCAGGTTATGCAAGGGTACAGGCTGGATAGAGGTACTCGGCGCAGGTATCGTAAATAAAAAGGTACTTGAGAACTGCGGCATAGATTCCGAGGAATACAGTGGACTTGCATTCGGTGTAGGTATCGAGAGACTTGCAATGCTTAAGTACGGTATCAATAACATCAAGTTATTGTATGAGTCGGATTTACGTGTACTTGAGCAGTTAGACGACTGATTGGAGAGGAGGAATGAAAAAATGTTAGTACCCATTAGCTGGTTAAAAGATTATGTAGATATAGATGTTACCATGGATGAACTTGAAAAGAAGATGTTTGACTGTGGTTTCGAAGTAGAAGAAAAGTACGAGATAGGAAAAGATATCACCAAAGTAGTGGTAGGACTTGTAGAAGAATGCGAGCCCATCCCCGAGACTCATCTTCATGTATGCAAGGTAAATGTCGGAACAGGTGAGAACCTGCAGATCTGCTGCGGTGCTGATAACGTATGCGTAGGAAAGAAATTCCCCGTAGCATTAGAGGGAGCTCAGGTTTACGCTACCGCTAAAGACCATGTGACCATAGAGGGTGTCATGACCATAAAGAAGGGTAAGCTCAGAGGCTATGAGTCATGCGGTATGCTCTGCTCAGGTACAGAGCTCGGTGTGAGTGAGGATATGTATCCCGGCGCAGGCTACAACGGACTTCTGGTACTCCCTGATGATGCAGTACCCGGCGCAGATGTTAAGCCCATCTTAGGGATAGATGATTATATCTTCGATGTATCCATCACTGCCAACCGTCCCGACTGCCAGAGCATATTCGGTCTTGCAAGGGAAGTGGCTGCAGCACTTGAGAAGCCTGTAAAGGAGCCGGCACTAAACTATACGGAGAACGGAAAGGCTAAGGAAGGCTTCAAGGTAACAGTGGAAGCACCCGATCTTTGCCCTCGTTATATCGGACATTATGTATCGGATGTCACTATCGGCGAGTCACCCGCATGGATGAAGAGAAGACTTGCCCTTGTAGGACTTAAGGCTATTTCTAACATAGTAGATATCACAAACTATGTATTAAAAGAGATCGGCCAGCCTATGCATGCTTTTGATGAAGACTTCCTTGAAGGCAATGCGATAAACGTAAGACGTGCCAATGACGGAGAAAAGATAGTAACTCTTGATGAGAAAGAGTTTGCATTAACAAGCAACAACCTTGTCATCTGTGACGGCGTAAAGCCTGTAGCACTTGCCGGTATTATGGGCGGACTTAACTCTGAGATAAGAGACACCACAAAGGGTGTGGTATTCGAGTCGGCAAAGTTCGCAAGAGATAATATCAGAAAGAGCTCGAGAGCCTTAGGCCAGAGCTCCGATTCGAGCGCACGTTTCGCTAAGGGCGTAGATGAATACGGTACCGTTATGGCTATGAAGAGAGCACTTCACTTAGTAGAAGAGCTCGGCTGCGGAAAGGTATCTCCTACATATGTTGAAGTATCTTCCGGCAACTCTATCGAGCCTACAGAGATGAAGGCTAAAGTCAGCAAGGTAAACAAGGTACTCGGTATCGATGTACCTAAGGCTGATATCGAAAGGATCTTAAAGAACCTGAACTTTAATCCCGTAATAGACGGCGATGACCTTACCATACAGGTACCTGCATATAGGGAGGATATGGAAAGTTATCCCGATATCGCCGAGGAAGTGATCCGTATGTACGGATATGATCATGTAACTCCTACATTCCTTGAGACTGCAAAGGTTACCGCAGGCGGCATGAACAAGACACAGAAGGCAGAGCTTAAGTTAAAGAGAGCACTTTGTGCAACAGGTGCTTCGGAGGGTGTACATTACTCCTTCTTCTCACCTGCAGACCTTGACCTTTTAGGATATGCAGCCGATGCTAAAGAGAGAAATGTCATTAAGATCCTTAATCCTATAAATGAGGACCTTTCCATCATGAGGACCACTTTAGCTCCCCAGATGATAAGAGCCATGGCCCGTAACCAGAAGAAGGGAAGACAGGACGGAAGGATCTATGAGATAGGAAACCGCTTCTTCCCGAAGGCACTTCCCATCACAGAGTATCCGTATGAAAAGAAGACATTATGTGTAGGTGTATTCGGAAAAGAGGAGAGCTTCTTCACACTTAAGGGCATAGCAGACGTAGTAGCTGATACATTCTGCCTGACATTCAGGTACAAAGAGGGACAGAAGCCTTACCTTCATCCTTATCAGACAGCATATATATATTTAGGCGAGGAAGAGATAGGATACTTAGGAAAAGTTACATATGAGATCATGGACAGTCTTGATGCAAGAGAGGCTATGTATGTAATGGAGATCGACCTTGACAAGATATCCGCATACTACGGTACAGTGCCCAAGTTCACACCCATACCTAAGTACTCCGACGAACTCCGTGACTTAGCACTTGTTATGGATAAGAAGGTGCTCTGCGGTGAAGTAGAGGATGCGATAAAGGAAGCCTGCAAGTACGTTAAGGAAGTAACACTCTTCGACGTATATGAAGGCAAGCAGATAGGAGAAGACAAGAAGTCCATGGCATTCACCGTACGTTTCGTACCGGGTGAGGAGGAATTCACAGGAGAAGCTATAGACGGATATGTAAAGAAGATACTTAAGAACCTTAAAGCTAAACTTGATGTTGAATTAAGAAGCTGATATAACGAAGGTAAAATGTAATAGTTTGATGCATAAAACAGAAAGGACATAATATGGAGAATACTATTATTGAAAAAGGACCTATCACTGATGAGCTTATAGCAAAAATGGACAGATATTTCCGTACTGCCAACTATCTTTCGGCAGGACAGCTGTATCTTTTGGAGAATCCTCTCTTAAAGAACGATATGGTAAAGAAAAAGATAGTAGGACACTGGGGAACAGTACCCGGACAGAACTTTGTATTTACACACTTAAACCGTGTCATCAAGCGTTATGACCTTGATATGATACTTTTATCGGGTCCCGGACACGGAGGAAACTTCTTTATAGCAAATGATTATATCGACGGCTCATACAGCGAGATATATCCCAATATCTCACAGGATGAAGAGGGTATGCAGAAGCTGTTTAAGCAGTTCTCATTTCCGGGCGGAGTACCCAGCCACTGTGCACCCGAGACACCCGGCTCCATCCATGAGGGCGGTGAGCTCGGATATTCCATCGCACATGCATGCGGTGCCATCTTTGATAACCCTTCGCTCATCGCTACCGTAGTGGTAGGTGACGGCGAGGCTGAGACAGGACCTTTAGCAACATCATGGCAGTGCAATAAATTCATTAATCCGGTGGGCGACGGTGCAGTACTTCCTATCCTTCATCTTAACGGATATAAGATCGCAAATCCTACTATATTCGGACGTCTGTCAAAAGAGGAGCTTATAGATTTCTTCCATGGAAACGGATGGGAGCCTTACTTTGTAGAGGGTGACGATCCCATGACCATGCATAAGCTTATGGCAGAGACCATGGATACCGTTATCGAGAAGATAAAGGATATCCAGGATAATGCACGTAAGAACAACGATGCCACACGTCCCGTATGGCCCATGATCGTCCTTAGGACTCCTAAGGGATGGACAGGACCTAAGGTAGTGGACGGAAACCGCATAGAGGGTAACTTCTTAGCACATCAGGTACCCATCATGATGGATAAGCCCGAGCACCTGCAGATGCTTTCAGACTGGCTGCATAGCTATAAGCCCGAAGAACTCTTTGATGAAAACGGCAAGGTACTTCCCGATATCACAGAGCTCTGTCCTAAGGGAGATGCAAGACTCGGCATGAATCCTCATGCAAACGGCGGAAGACTGCTCAGAGACCTTAGACTGCCTGATTTCAGAAAATACGGATTTGATATAGAACAGCACGGCGCAAAGGAAAGCCAGGATACAGCTAACCTTGCAAAATACATCCGTGATATCTTTAAGCTTAACGCCGAGGCAAAGAACTTCCGTATATTCTCACCCGATGAGAATAATTCAAACCGCTTTACCTCTGTATTCGAAGTGGAGAACAGGGACTGGAACGCAGAGCAGTCGGATATGGACGATCATCTTTCAAGATTCGGAAGAGTTATGGATTCAATGCTTTCGGAGCATATGTGCGAGGGCTGGCTTGAAGGATATCTGCTTACCGGACGTCATGGCTTCTTTGATACCTATGAGGCATTCTCAAGGATCATCGACTCCATGGGTGCACAGCATGCAAAGTGGCTCAAAGTATGCAACCAGCTGCCTTGGAGAGAGGAGATCGCTTCACTCAACCTCCTTATGTGTTCAACTGTATGGCAGCAGGACCACAACGGATTCACACATCAGGATCCCGGATTTATGGATCATATCGCCAACAAAAAAGCTGACGTTGTACGTATATATCTTCCTGCAGATACCAATACACTCCTTTCGACGATGGACCATTGCTTAAAGAGCAGGAACTATGTAAATGTCATCATAGCTTCAAAGCATCCCCGTCCCCAGTGGCTTTCTATGCCTGAGGCAGTAAAGCACTGCACACAGGGTATCAGTATCTGGGACTGGGCTTCAAACGATCAGGGAAAGGAGCCTGACATCGTATTCGCATGTGCAGGTGAGACACCTACATTAGAGGCATTGGCTGCAGTATCCATCCTCAGAAAAGAACTGCCTAATATCAAGATACGTTTTATAAATGTTATAGACCTTTTCAAGCTTGTACCTCAGGCAGAGCATCCTCACGGACTTTCCGATGCGGAATACGATATGCTCTTTACTACCAACAAGCCTGTAATATTCAACTTCCACGGATATGCTACTCTTATCCATGAGCTTACATACCGCCGTCACAACAACAGGCTTATGCATGTAAGAGGATATAAGGAAGAGGGTACCATCACTACAGCATTTGATGTACGTGTACAGAACGATATAGACCGTTTCCACCTGGTGCAGGATGCCTTAAGATTCCTTCCCCAGCTTGGAAATACCGGTGCATACCTCTATCAGAAGATGAGCGACAAGCTTGTTGAGCATAAGCAGTACATCCATGATTACGGTGTAGATCTTCCTGAAGTAGTTAACTGGAAATGGGAAGATATTAACTGATTTTAAAAAGACTGATCTAAAAAAGACCGATCTAAAAGACTATAAGGAGTTTAAACTATCATGCCACAACAGGACAGATCAAATGTAAATCCGTCAGAATCAGGCGGATTCGGGTCCAAGCTCGGCTTTGTCCTTGCGGCTGCCGGCTCGGCAGTAGGTTTGGGTAATATATGGAGATTTCCGTATCTTGTGGCTAAGTACGGCGGCGGATTGTTTTTACTGATCTATATCATACTTGCCCTGACATTCGGGTTTGCATTGCTGATCACCGAGATAGCGATAGGCAGGCGTACCGGAAAAAGTGTTATAGGTGCGTATAAGTCCATCAATAAGAGATTTTCGTTTTTGGGCTGGCTGGCAGCTTTTGTACCTGTTATAATCACACCTTATTACTGTGTTATAGGCGGATGGGTATTAAAATACCTGGCTACATTTATAAGCGGTAACGGGAAAACTTCAGCGGGTGACGGTTCGTTCTTTTCGGAATTTATAGGATCGTCTGCCCAGCCGACGGTATTTTTCGTGATATTCCTCGCAATCACGGCACTGGTAGTAATGCTCGGAGTGGAAAAGGGCATAGAGCGCATCAGTAAGTTTATGATGCCGCTCCTTGTGGTCCTGACTATAGGTATTGCGATATATACCCTTACTCTTAAAGGAGCGGGAGAAGGACTTAAGTACTATCTTCTCCCGAACTTTGAAAATTTTACTTTTTCCACACTGCTGAAAACCATAGCAGCAGCCATGGGACAGCTTTTCTATTCCATGTCCATAGCTATGGGTATAATGGTTACCTACGGATCGTACATGCGTAAGCAGGATTCACTTGAGAGATCCGTAAGACAGATCGAGATATTCGATACCGGGATCGCGGTTCTTGCCGGACTTATCATAGTTCCTGCGGTATTTGTATTTTCGGGAGGAAATGCAGAAGCGCTCAATAAAGGACCGGGACTCATGTTCATCACACTGCCGAACGTATTTCAGTCCATGGCAGGCGGGCAGATATTCGGTACGGTATTTTTCGTGCTGGTAGCACTTGCGGCCCTTACGTCCTCGATATCGCTTATGGAGCATATGCTTCCTGCTCGGTATGCTCTCGGTACTCGGATACAGTGCATGGAAGACGGTAGAATTGTTCGGGATGCAGTTCCTTGATTTCTTTGATTTTATCAGTAACAATATCATGATGCCGATAGTAGCGCTGCTTACATGTACACTTATCGGATGGGTCACAAAGCCCGTATACATCGAGGATGAGGTGCTTGAAAGCGAAGAGAAGTTCCGCAGCAGAAAGCTGCATGCCGTAATGCTGCGTTATGTATGTCCCGTATGCATGATCATAATCCTTATCACACCGTTTGTTACGGAGATCTGATCCTTTATATTTACTCTGTATCATCAGTTTACAAAAGAAAAGTGTTTACTCGTGAGTGAACATATACATACCTACCCCGGCGGCTATGGTCAGATTGAGAGAATCTACATATTCCGACTGGGGTATTATTATGCTTGTACCGTAGTTTAAAAAGATGTCAGGAAGCCCGGCAGCTTCGTTTCCGAATACGAGAGAGTAGAGCTTAGGCTTAGGACAGTCACTTACGGTAAGCTGCTTTTTTCCGTTCAGCATAAATGTAAATATCTCTCTTTTACCGGGACCTTCTTTCTTTCCGAACTCGTCGGAAGACATATATTCTTCAAAGGATGAGAACCTGTGAACATTGAGCCTGAAAAGTGCTCCCATGGAGGCCCTTACGGTCTTAGGATTAAATATATCAGCAGCCGGCTCTATCACTGCCAGATCCATGATGCCGAAGCCGACAGCAGTCCTTATGATCGTGCCCAGATTTCCCATGTCGGAAGGGTTGACAAGTACAAGATGAGGACGTGAGGGATCCAACTTTTGGGAGTACTTTTTAAATACCCCTGCCACATATACATTCCCCTTGTCGCTTAAGCGGTTTATCAGCTTGTCGTTTATACTGAATGCCACTTTCTTTTCATCGCATTTTGCACGGAGCTTATCCATATCCGTAAACGTGGAGCTTGCATATATGCCGAGTACTTCACAAGGTTTTGCGGACAGCAGTTCAAATGTAGGAAATGCTCCTAAAGTATATGAATATTCAAAATCTTTTTTATAGGGTTTTATTTCCATCTTTCTTAGCTCCTTACAACGTCCTATCATATATCATTAAAGCAAAGTATAGCAAATATGGAGACTATAGTCAATTTAAAGAAAAAAGTGCTTGACTTGAAAATGTAATTCACTATAATTTTAATTGTAGCCGATAATTTGGTAAAATCCAACTTAAGTGAGGTTTGTCATGAAGTGTCCATTTTGCGGAAATGAAGATACCAGAGTAATTGATTCCAGACCTGCCGAGGATGGTTCATCCATCAGAAGAAGAAGACAGTGCGATAAGTGTGATAAGAGATTCACGACTTATGAGAAGATCGAGACCATCCCGATGATCATCATCAAAAAGGATAATATCAGGGAGCAGTATAACAGGGACAAGATCGAAAAGGGTATCTGGGCATCCTGCCATAAGAGACCGGTATCCGTAGAGATGGTACGCAACATGGTCGATGAGATCGAGGCTGAGATTTCGTCTTACGAGTCAAAAGAGATCCCGAGTTCGGTCATCGGTGAGCTTATCATGGAGAAGCTCCAGAAGGTAGATCAGGTAGCATATGTAAGATTTGCTTCCGTTTACAGGGACTTTACCGATGTGGATACGTTTATGAACGAGCTGCAGAAGATCATAAAAAAACACGAATAATATAGCTGTATAACTCCTTCCGCTCAGCGGAAAGGGAAAAATGTACGGAAATGTCAGAAGCGCCTCGGTATACGGTATCGAGGCTATGCTTATCAATGTCGAAGCTGACGTCAGTGACGGCCTGCCGCTTTTCAATATGGTAGGCTACTTAGCCTCCGAGGTCAAGGAGGCTAAGGACAGAGTGAGGACAGCACTCAAAAATTCTAATTTTGCTTTGAGACCAAAGCATATCACGGTAAATCTTTCCCCGGCCGATGTAAGAAAAGCCGGGACTGCTTTTGACCTGCCTATAGCGATGGCATGTCTTGCAGCATCTGAAATATTACCACAGGAAAAATTTGATAACATGCTCATAGTGGGAGAGCTTGGCTTGGACGGTAAGGTTAACCGTATAAGCGGAGTGCTTCCTATCTGTATTGCCGCAAAAGAAGCCGGTATCGGGACTGTCGTGGTACCGAAGGGCAATGCGAAAGAAGGTGCCGTGGTGAGCGGTATCGACGTTATAGGCGTAGAGACATTAAATGAGCTGATAGAGTATATCTTAGAGGTGAGGGAGCTTTTGCCTGAGACGGGCGGAATAGAGACGGAACTAAAAAATGCGGTTTCCGTAGTCAGCGAGGATTTCTCTGAGATAGCAGGGCAGGAGGCTGCGACCCTCCGGGATCGGGCAAAACAATGATAGCCCGGCGTATACCCGGTATCATGCCGGATATGAGCTTTGATGACTGTCTAAAAGTATCTAAGATATACAGCGTCGCAGGACTGCTCAGTGATGAACAGTACCTGATAACAAGACGCCCTTTCAGATCGCCTCATCATACATGTACAGTCACATCCCTGGTAGGAGGCGGTGTGACCCCGAAACCCGGGGAAATAAGCCTGGCTGCAAACGGGGTGCTTTTTTTAGACGAGATGCCGGAATTCGGAAGGGAAGCCATAGAGGCTTTAAGGCAGCCTTTAGAGGACAGAGTGGTAACGGTATCGAGGCTGAATGCTTCCTATACTTATCCTGCCGGATTTATGCTGGTGGCCTCCATGAACCCCTGTCCGTGCGGGCACTATCCGGACAGGACCAGGTGCACCTGCTCCGAGAGACAGATACGTATGTACCAGAGAAGGATAAGCCAGCCTGTCATGGACAGGATCGACCTGTGTGTAAACGTCAGCGAGATAAAATACGAAGAGCTCAGCACTCCTAAAAAAGGTGAAAGCAGCAGTGCGATAAGGGAAAGAGTCATGCACGCAAGAGAGATACAGCTTGAAAGATATAAAGGGATGCCTATAAGCTTTAACTCGGAGCTTACAGGCAGCATGACGGTGGATTTCTGCCCTCTTGGCAGAGAGGAAAAAGAATTGATGGAAAAGGCTTTTGAAAAGTATGCATTAAGTGCCAGGGGCTATCACAGACTGCTAAAAGTGTCACGTACC
>CACYIR010000091.1 GCA_902774525.1 uncultured Lachnospiraceae bacterium | reverse complement strand
GATTGTTAGCACTGTCAAGAGGTGAGTGCTAATGTTTTTATTATACAATTATAAATTTTTTATTAACTACAAAAAGAACCGATCCCAAGACCGGTTCCGATTTACTATTCTATAGCTTTATACAGCATCACTTAATGCGACATCCTCCATAAAATCCGGCTGCATAGAGATGAATTCCAGAACATCAGATGAATTGGCACGAGGATTTTCCTCAAGAAACCTCTGTACTAATTCCATTCTTGCGGGCTTCTTAGCGGCATAACACTCAACTGCTTCTACAAACTCAGGATAAGAACGATCCACATTATATAGAGCTATCAATAACTTCTCCTTCGCTTTTTCCATCCTATTCACCTCTCTATTTTTGCATAAATATTGTAGTCATTATACCCACGATTTTCAAAATAGTATCTGCAAGCACTTCCATGAACATCATATGAATTATGTACACAAAACCATAGACCTTCATACTTTCCATAATTCGTATTGATCTCACTGATTATTTTAGCATATTCACGGGAATTAAGGTAATATGTGTCAAATACAAATTTTTTCATCTAGTCTCCTTGTATTCACTTGTATAATTATATCGTAGGGATAATTATTAGTCAAGAATTTTTGTTATCGTACCTGATACGATTATTCGTATTTTATCATATTATATATTCCATGTCAATCCCTGCATATTTTTAAAAGAATGTTGCTAAAAAAATCATGAAATAATATAATGTAAACATCTTGGCAATTCAGCATATAGTCGGAAAGGATTTCAAAATGGGTAAGATAGGCTTAAGAATACTTGATCTGATAAAACAAAAGGGAATGACACAAAAGGAGTTTTCAATAAAAACAGGAATCCCCCAGAGCACCATAAGCGATTGGCGCGGGAAAGACCTTAATCCTAATGTCGATAAGATAATGATAATATGTGAAGTCCTCGGCATATCCTCACAGGACCTTTTAAGTGCCGGAACTGTGACTGAGCCTTCTTCTATCAACTATATCTATATAGATAAAAACAGCCGTGAATTCAATATCATCACTGATTACCGTAATTTAACTCCTGATGACCGCCTGAGGTTCGAAGGATATCTCACAGCCTTGTCTCAAAAGAAATGTCCTTATATCTTCTTCTCCGACTTAGATGATACTCTCCTTACTACAAAAAAAGAAGTGTCCCCCAAAACCTACGAGGCATTAATAGCCTTTACCGATAAAGGGAATATATTTGTCATCTGTACCGGGCGCGGACTGGACAGTGCCCTAAAGGTACAGAAAAAATACGGACTGACCTTCCCGCACAGCTTTATAGCCGCATACAACGGATGCCAGATATACGACTGCGATGCTGAAAAGACTATCTTTAAGGTAGGTCTGCCTTTACCTGTAGTAAAAGATATCTTTAACACCGCCGAGGAATACGGAGTCTATGTCCACACCTACAGCGACGAATATATCCTGACCTCCAAAAATGACGAGGAGATACAGGACTACCGTTCAAAAGTATCTACCCCGGTACTCTTCTGTCCCGACCCTGCCGGCTATCTCGATGCTCCTCCCTGTAAGGTCATATGCATAGAGCTCCACGACCATGCAAAACAGGAGCGGTTCCGCAAGGCCGTGAACGAAAAATACGGCGATGTGCTTGATACCATGTATTCCTCCCCTTATTACCTGGAGCTGATCCCTAAGGGATACGGAAAAGGCACTGCGGTAAAAGAGCTTGCAAAGCACCTGAACATACCTATAGAACACACCATAGCCGCAGGTGACGCAGAAAACGACAACAGCATGCTCATAGCGGCCGGTCTCGGCATCGCCATGCTCAACGCCCAGGAATCCACAAAAAAAGCAGCCGATGTCATAACAGACACCGACTGCGATAATGACGGCCTTGCACCGTTTCTTATGAAATATTAGAACTTCACAGTCTTAGGAGCTGCGGTAAATGATGAGAATACTGCCTCGGCATCTTCAAAATAAAGTACCTCGGAGTTGTCATCGTCCTCGGAGTACATGCCTCTTAAATTGGGATAGCTGTCGAGCATGTGCTTCTTAGCCTCACGGCGGTCATCGGATATGAGCTTGCCTGATACTCTCAGCCATGTGCCTGTAGCTCCGTCAAATGCACATATCTCAGCCTTAGGATTCTTATGGAGCTGCTTGGAGCACTCCTTAACCTTTCCTGTCTGGATGTAGAGCTTGCCCTCAAACATATCGATGGTACCGAAGGGACGTACTCTGGGCTGATCCCCATCAACCGTTGCGAGATAATATGTTCCGCATTTCTTTAAAAATTCGTAAACTTCCTGCATTCTTCCTTCCTCCTGTGTTTTTTAGGTTATCAAACCTTTAATTTTTTATGCTTAAAGTCTTTAAACCGTATAAGCATCTGTCAATATATAATTATACTTTCTTAAGGGCTTTTTTTCAAGAATTAATTACATATTGTTTTTCACGAAAGCTTGTGATAAAATACTCGTAGTTGTGGTACATACTCAACAAAATAAAAAAAGAAAGAAGGAACTATAAATGGATATTAAGGCTAAAATCGACGAACTCGTAACAAAGATCAAGAACGATCCCGCAGCTATGGATAACTTCCAGAAGGATCCCGTAAAAACAGTTGAAGGACTTGCAGGCGTAGACCTTCCCGATGATCAGATCAACCCCATAGTTGAAGGCATCAAGGCTAAGCTCTCCGGTGGTCTCCTTTCAGGTATCACCGACAAGATCGGCGGAATCTTCAATAAGTAATCTGGATAAGCAATTTAAAAGGCTGTGCCATTAACCGGCACAGCCTTGATTTTTTCTTTCCTGACATCTTGAACGATAGTGAAAGATCTTTTACTCTCCCTTTACTTCGTCGATCACTATCCACTCAGGTAATCCGCCTGATACTATCTCTGACGTACAGCCGTATTCCATAGCCTTGTCGGCTCTCATCTGATCAAGCTCCTCTTTGGTCACAAGCTTTACGATATTGTCATTGCAGAGCTTGATATACTCTTCATCGGTAACCGCATTATTTCCGTCATCATCCACAAAAGTATAATAACAGTTCAGCAGATACTCATCATTATATCTGTTCTGTTCTTCGGGATCCGTCGAATCGCAGTCATACTCCGAGAAGCTTACCCTGTCCATCTCATATGCGTTTCCGCCTTCGGCGTAACCCACCTCTCTTGCAACGACTTCCTTCACATCATCAGGTATCTCATATGCATCGAGCGGGAAATAAGGCTTATCGAATCCGAACCTGCCGGTCTCGGTCCATAAGAACACTGCCTTACCTTCAGCCGTAACAAATGAATTGGTATTGGTATAAGTGGTAGCTCCGCCCGAACCGCCTACGGTGATATAACCGTACTCGTTGATATCGGCAAAGCTTCTGTAATACTCTGCGAAATTGGTAACGATATTTAACTCATCGCCGTTCAAACGGATAACTATAAACTCATCATCGGGTGAGTCCTCATACTCAGCTCTTTCATATGAAAGCTTTATCGCAAGCTCGGGATATCCGTCCATACCGCAGTCGATATAAGCCTTTTCCCTGCTCTTGATAACGCACGGAAGCGTATTCTGTTCAAGTTTAGTGCCGAAATCCTCTGTGAGCTCATCGAAAAAGTAACTTCTGCCCTCTTCGAGCATTCCTGCATCCGTAGTTGCTACAGCCTTGCGTTTTCCCTCTATAAATTCCTCATAGGCTGCTTTCACCTCTTCGGGAGTAAGAGTCACTGCAGGAGTATCGGTCACTGCAGGCTCATCAGTCACTTTAGGCTCATCGGTCACAACCGGAGCATCGGTAACCACAGGTGTGTCCGTAACATCAGGCTCATCAGTCACCTTAGGTTCATCGGTAACATTTGGAGCGTCGGTAACATCAGGGGTATCCGTAACATTAGGCTCATCGGTCACTTTAGGCTCATCGGTTACAGTCGGTGTACCGCCTGTAGGTGTCTCAGTCCCCGGCTCATCCTTGCTGCAGCCCGATACCATCAGGGCAACAACCATCATGCAACATAACAATTTCAAAAACTTCTTCATTACAAAAACTCCTTTTACTACATAAAAACCTTAAAAGAATTTCTTCTTTTTAAAGAAGATGATACTTATCACAACTATAAGTATGCTGACTATCAAAACTATAGGATAAGCGATCGGGATATCAAGCTCGGGCATATACTTAAAATTCATGCCGTACCATCCGACTATCAGAGTCAGAGGCATAAATATGGTAGAAACCACGGTAAGTATCGTCATTACCCTGTTCTGCTTTGTCTCCAGCTGCGAATGCAGAAGGTCCCTCACCTGCATCGAATGCTCCCTTAGGGATGACACGATATCCTGCAGTCTCATGACTCTCTCGGTAAACATCCTGAAATATCTTAAATTCTTCGAACTGAAGAATCCGTTTTCATTCTCCTCAAGCTCCTGGCTCAAGTCTATCAGCTGCTCGTAATGAGTCTTAAGGTCATTGATATCACTTCTGATATCGACCAGCTTTTCCATGATCCCGTCGACGTCGCCGTCAAGGATGCAGTCCTCCATGTCATCGAGCTTTTTATCATACTCCTCTAACACCTTGATATCCGTCCCTATGATCTCCTCTAAGAAATCATAGACAAAACGCTCCAAGCTCGGCATCCTCCATTTACGCGTCTGGCTGATCCTTTTTATGATCTTATCGGCTGTACCGTCATCATTGATGAAAACAATACCCTGCTCATCGAGAGCAAATGAAAACTCGTGATTTTTCTCGGCGATATTTGCCCTGTCCGGTATCGAAAAACTGCCCGTGAGCGAATCGTAATTAACCTTGACACACGACACAGGGGCCATGGATGGATCAAATTCCATATCTATGCCCATGTTAAAAAGATCGGAATTCTTTTTAAACTCCTCCTTATCAACGATAGCAACATATATATGATCCCTTTTTAAGCACTCCTCGTATGTAGACTCCTCAAGCTTATCATCAATGATATAATACATCCCCTGTACCCTGTCCTCTCCGAATTCCAGCTTATCTGACAGCCTTCTTAACCAGTCCGCCCATAATATATGCCAGAGCCATCTTACAAGCATCCGGGATAATAAAAGGTATTACACATATGTTAAGCACCGTTCCGAAGCTCTTGGCATTCTCGGTACCGGCATATACATGTACAAACCAGAGTGTTCCGATAAGATAACATAACAGCAGTCCCAAAACCATGGCAACTATGATCACAACCTTCTTCTCGCCGAACACCTTGGTCAAAAGTAAGAATAATAATCCGGAGAATACAAAACCTACAATATATCCGCCGGTAGGTCCGGTGATAGCAGCGATACCGCTCTTAAATCCCGAAAATACAGGTACACCTATAATACCGAGCAGGATATAGACCGTGATCGATATAGTCCCGTAAGTTCCACCCAAAAAAACAAGTGCAAAAAAGATTGCAAAAGTCTGCAGAGTAAACGGAACAACAAGCGGGATCGAGATCCACGAACAGATAGTGATGATAACAGCCATAAGAGCAGTCATTACCATCATTTTGGTTTTCAGTGCCGAACTTACATTTTCTTTCATGATGCATTGCCTTTCTATAAACAAAATGATAAATATCAAAAATAAGGATACTTTCAAACCATGCCTACTATAACACAACCTATAAAATAAAACAAGCCTGAAAATCTTAACAATTTTCAGGCATAAAAAAGTGCCCAGAACCGGAATCGAACCAGTGACACAGGGATTTTCAGTCCCTTGCTCTACCAACTGAGCTATCTGGGCGAATGGCGAATATTGAAAATGCACAGATGTGCATTTTCATGAGATCGTCGAAAGCTTGCTTTCGTAAGATCGAGTGAAATGCATATCTGATAGTTTGCTCATTTATGAGCAAACGGTCATCCGTCGAACGCTTGCGTTTGACGGATGGGCATTTCAATATGTCAAACACTTGCATCTATTGGATGGTCATTTCCTTAATCTCGAGTTGCGGGAGAAGGATTTGAACCTACGACCTCCGGGTTATGAGCCCGACGAGCTTCCAGACTGCTCTATCCCGCGATATCAATAAAAAATTCTCTTTATTCAAGAGAAATCAATGGGCGGAGAAGGATTCGAACCTTCGAAAGCATCGCTAACAGATTTACAGTCTGCCCCCTTTGGCCACTCGGGAATCCACCCATAAGCCGATGATCAGATTCGAACTGATAACCTGCTGATTACAAATCAGCTGCTCTGCCGTTGAGCCACATCGGCACATATGGGACCTACAGGGCTCGAACCTGTGACCCTCTGCTTGTAAGGCAGATGCTCTCCCAGCTGAGCTAAGATCCCATAATAATCACATCGCAAGGCTTCAAAGAAACCTCACGACTTAAACGACCCAGATCGGACTCGAACCGACGACCTCCGCCGTGACAGGGCGGCGCTCTAACCAACTGAGCCACTAGGCCATAAACTAATCATAAAGAACAAGAAGG